>CAYTBH010000035.1:0-20164 GCA_964435935.1 uncultured Alistipes sp. | reverse complement strand
AGTGTTAAAAGTTTTGTGATGTTATTTTTTTGAGATAATTTTGTAACGATGTTATGGCAACGTTATGGAGCCCTATTCGTGGTGTTCGACGGGCCTCCAGCTATTGATTCACTTTAGTTGCCTTCATCCTTTCTGATGCGAATTTGTGTGTTTAATAACACGTTATAAATCTGATACCGAGAAATGAAAAAGATTTTAGCAACAATCAGCATTTTTGCCGGCGTGATAACTCTGTCGGCTCAGAATGTTATTCATGTGGCGCCCAATGGCGATGATTCCGCCGCTGGGACGGCGGCTGCACCGTTTGCGACAGTTGGAAAAGCTGTTGAGGTTGTAGCGCCTGGGGGCACTATCTATGTTCACGGAGGCACTTACTTTATTACAGAACGAATCAAGGTTCCTGAAAAATCCACCGATGCCGACCACCGAATACGCCTGTGGGCTTTTGGCGATGGAGAGGTTATAATTGATGGCTCTCAGATGGCTCCCAAGTCCAACATGGAGTTTAAGATGTCGCGCTGCATGTATTTCCCTTACTATGCGAATTATTGGCACGTCAAGGGCATAACTTTCCAGAATGCCAAGGATAACGGAGTCAAGGTCGAAGGAAGTTATAATATTTTCGAGCAGTGTGTGTTCCGGAGCAACAACGATACTGGCTTGCAGTTGGGAATGTTTAAGGATTGGAGTATCGAGGAGATTAAGTCGTTTCCCATCTCCGGCACACCTGAATTTAATCCTAACTATGCCTATTGCCGCGGCAATAAGATTATCAACTGCGATGCGTATAACAACTACGATTCCGTGACCTTTAGCGGATCGGATGACGGCGGCGACGCTGACGGATTCGCGTGCAAGCTGTTCCCCGGTCCGGGCACTGAGTTTCATGGATGCCGTGCCTGGAACAACAGCGACGACAACTGGGACCTTTATATGGTTTACCACCCCGTGGTGATTGACAATTGCTATGCGTGGAATGCGGCGATAGACAGTAATGGTAACACGACCCCGGGCAATGGCAACGGGTTCAAGCTCGGCGGTGGCGGCTCTGCCGGAGGGGCAGCCTTCGACCAGTCAACCGGCGCTCATGTTGTGCGCAACTGCGTGGCGTTCTCCAACACTAAGAAAGGTTTCGACCAGAACAACGCGTACGAAGGAATGTATCTCTTCAATAACGTTGCCTGGGATAACGACTACAACTATCGTTTCCCCACGGTGTTCAAATACGGCGGAATGTACATTTGCAACTGCGTGGGTTTCAAGCCCCGCACTCTCAACCATGAATTTCTGTCGGCTGATAAGGCTGGAAGCGTAGTTCCCGACACTGATTTCAATAGCTGGACGACTATTGATGGGTGCGATGCATACAAGGATGGTAACAAGGTTGGTAAAACCAAAGTAAATGTGGCCGACCATTCGGCCGAGTTTTTATCACTCCTGGAGAGTGATGCCAAAGCCGACCGCCTGCCCGACGGCTCACTCCCTGAGAACAATTTCGCCCGCCTGGTTGCCGGCAGCAAGTTTGTTGACAAAGGCGAAATAGTTGATAATTTCCTACCAGTCCGTTTCATGACCGAGGCCGAAGCGGCTGCTGTAGGACTTGAGCTCGTTAGTGCCGATGCCTTCTCGATTGACTATAACGGCACATCCGCAGATATGGGTGCGTTCGAGAGCGGCACCGCCACTGTCGGGAAACTTTATGTGGTAGGTGGCGAGATTAATCAGACAGTCTACACAGGTCAGGAGATCTCCCCTGTAACTATTAAATGGGGTGGCGCGGCAACCGATGTCACAGTTGCGGGAGCTGAAGGACTCTCGATTGAAAAAGACATTGAGTCGAAAAGCGTCGTAATTTCAGGCCAGCTTAACGCCACGGCAACTGTGGTTATTGAAACAGTTGGCGGTGAAAGTGGAGCCAGCGTGACTCTGCAATTCACGGCATCCACGGTGGCTCCTGCTACCCTCGTTTGTGTTTCGGGGAATGCCACTCAAACGGCCTTCTACGACGAACCCATCGCTGACATTGTGTTTGAATATGGCGGGGGCGCCACAGGCTTTGAAGTAGTGGGTATTGCTGACGGCCTATCGTATAAGATTGAGGGTAATCGCTTAACCATCTCGGGTGTGGCATCGGAAGCATGCTCCTACACCGTTACCGCCATCGGAGGCATGAAACCGATTTCCATGTCAGGGCGCATATCTTTGGAGATAGCCAACAGGGTTTTAACCGGCGATTGGTATCACATTCAGGACGCTCTTGAATCGCTCCCTGAAGATCTTATGGGGGTTGTCAGCATCGAATCGAGTGAGTCGTATCAAACAAAATGGGATCCCGCTTACACGGAATCAGACGGCAGCGTTCCTGGCGGATGTACGGCTGGTGCGGTTAATGTTGAACGTGGTGGAGCACTCGTGTGGACTCTTCCTTCGCTTCTTGAACTCAAAGCCAATGTGCACTTCACTGGAGGACGCACCCTTCAAATCAAGTATCAGGTTGAAGGGGAACCCGAAAAAGTCTGGACTTCTGAAAAGATGAAAAAGACCACTCTTTCCGGGTGGAATCTGATGCAGGCAGCCGGTATAGAACCCACTACCAAGCCGATAACAGTGAAATTCTTCAACAGCGGCGACCTCAATAACGGCGGCATAAGAGTTTATGATTTCTATGTCAAGGTTGCCAAAAATGGCGGCTTCTCGGCAATCAACGAAGTCGTCGCTAACTCAGCCCCTGCTTGGTATTACACAGGAAACGCCATTATAGTCGAGGGTGACGTTTCGGGGCTGGCTTTGTATGATCTTGCCGGACGTATGGTTAACTCCACAGTTGCTTCGGGCGTACTCTCAGTGAAGGGAGCTCCTTCGGGAGTTTACGTCCTCCAGATTGTTCTCCCCGACGGCACTTCCGTAGCACAAAAAGTCAGCTTGTAAACTTCGAGGGAATTTCCTTGTAATTGATTGTCAGGAATCGGCTTTTGCCAGGTTCCTGACTTTTTTATTCTGAAGAGTTCGTAAATTCGCGTTATGGATAAACGACTTGAACAGATGTCATTGAAAGAGCTATGGGAATTGTTCCCCATCATGCTTACTGAGCCAAATCCAAACTGGACTGATTGGGCAAATACTGAAATAGCGCATCTGTCCCATCTGCTTTCATTTTGCTCGCCTGTGATAAATCACATCGGAAGCACAGCAATTCATGGAATCAAAGCCAAACCAATAATCGACATATTGGTCGAGGTGCCCGGGCAATCATGTTTTCAACGCATTATATCATTGATGGAGGGCGATGGGTATATTTGCATGTCGCGCTCCGACAAGCGATTGAGTTTTAATAAGGGTTATACACCCCATGGCTATGCTGCTCAGGTGTTTCACATCCACATTCATTTGTCTGGTGATAATGACGAAATCAGATTCCGTGATTTCCTGAACAATGACTACGAAGCGGCAAAGAGGTATGAGAAATTGAAGCTCAGCCTATTACCGGCATTCAAAAATAATCGGGATGGATATACTGAAGCCAAATCATCGTTCATCAAGGAAATACTCTCGCAATGTGTGCGCGGTTGAAAAGCAACATGGTTAGACTGATAGAAAGGTTACAATCGACGCAGTTTGCCGTTTGATGTTCGTGGCAGCTCGGCAACGCTATAGATGTTTTTCGGGACTGAGTGTGATGGTAGCCAGCGGCGACAGATTTCGAGTAATTCAGGGACTTCCGATGGATCGCATTGGGCAACCATCACCAGGCGCGTGCCCCACTTTGAGTCCTCTTCACCTTTGAGGTAGAACGGTACTTGAATATAGGGTTCCAGCATCCGTTCAACTTGCTCAGGATATATTTTGAGACCTCCCGAATTAACGACATTGTCAGCCCGGCCAAGCCAGATGAAATGGTGGGAATCTACGAGGCTGACTACGTCATTGGTGCGCAGGCGTTTAAAACTATATGCCGGGGCATCAATGACAAGGAGGCTTTTGCTTTCGGTAGAAAAGCTGACCCCCGGCATAGCCCTATACTCTTTTGACCCGATGTGTCGCACCGCGACATGCGAGCAGGTCTCGGTCATCCCGTATGTTGCCCATATCTCGCATGCGAGTTTGGCCAGGGCATCTTCTTTCGCTGATGGAATGGGAGCTCCACCTACAATAATGTGGCCCACCCGGGCAACATTGACATCGTTAATAACTGAGTCGCACTGCGATGGAACAATCGGCAGCAAGTCAATCCGCCCCTCTTGGTCGATGATTCTGTTAATGCCATCCCCGAGATTGTTTGACGGCTCTACCATGAAAAGTCGGCAACCGGCAACCGCGGCCCTCACAATCATCATTTTTCCAGCTATGTAGTCTGCTGATAATGGACACGCAAGTATTGAATCTGACGTGATTCCAAAAAATCTGTTAGTGGCTTCAGCGGAAGCAATCATGTCGCACTTCGGTAGCCTAATGGTTTTCGGGGCACCTGTCGAGCCTGAAGTGTGGGCTTCTACAAACTGGTCTTGCGAACGCCATTCTTTCAAAAATGCGACTCCTCTTTCTGTAAGAAACATTTTTTGTTCCTTATCACTGCTGTCGAAATCCATCAGTGCCAGTGCAATTGGGGAAATGAGAATGACTTTTCTGGATTAAACCATAATTCTTCGCCCCGCAATTCCAGCGGGGAGGTGAAGTTATTGGTGTAAAGTCGGCCTGTGCCGAGTCCCTGCGGCATTTCGGGATTGCGCTTGCTCACCCATTGAGCGATCGCGTTCAGTCCAAGGTCTGATTCCAATGCCGAGGTTGCCCACCACCCGATTCTTCGCTTTTCGGCCAGTTCTATCCACTGGTCGGCTTCGGCCAGTCCACCGCAAAGTGAAGGCTTTAAAATTATGTATGCCGGTCTGATCGCATCCAGAAGCGCCTGCTTTTCTTCGTCCGTATGAAGGCCGATTAATTCCTCGTCGAGGGCGATCGGAATAGGCGATTTGGCGCATAACTCAGCCATGGCGCACCATTGGCCGGCCCGAATCGGCTGTTCGATTGAATGGATGGTAAGCTCTGACAGGTACCCAAGTCGGTCGTAGGCGTTTTCGGGGGTAAAAGCTCCATTCGCGTCGAGGCGTAATTCTACGTCCTCTGGGCCGAACTCCGAACGTATATATTTCAGCAACCCGAGCTCGTCGGCAAAATCAATTCCGCCAATTTTGAGCTTGACGCATCGGAATCCATTGTCGAGTTTCTCCCTGATGCGTCGAGCCATAGTGCGTCGGTCGCCCATCCATATCAGCCCATTGATTCGAATACCCGTTTCACCCCGGCTCCAGGGTGTGTCAAAAAGCTTTTCCTGTGAGCCGCTTGCAAGGGCAGCCGATGCTGTTTCATATCCGAACCTGATTGAAGATGGGGCCTGTGCTGTCGCTTTCTCTTTGCAAAAGGTTTGGAGCCGATGCTCGAAGTCGGGAGTGTCTTCAGCACTTAGTCCGCGAAACAACGGCACCTCTCCGATGGCGGTTTTAGAGCCATCGGAGAGCCGGAGCAGAAAAGTGTCTTTGACATTCATCTTTTGCCGCGAAGTGATAGCCGTTTCGCGGAAAATAAGCGTGTATGGAGTGTAAGCCGCTTGAAGCATTAACCTGGGAATTTTGGGAACTGCTCGAAATCGGGGTCGCGCTTTTCGAGGAATGCGTTTTTACCCTCCTGGGCTTCGGGCATCAGATAGTAAAGAAGCGTGGCGTCTCCGGCAAACTCCATTAAACCGGCTTGGCCGTCGAGCTCGGCGTTTAGAGCGCGCTTAATCATCCTTATGGCCATGGGGGAGCGTTTGAGAATAGTCTCGCACCATTCAATTGTTTCGTCCTCGAGGCGTTCAAAGGGCACAACGGCGTTAATCATACCCATTTCCAAGGCTTCCTGGGCAGTGTATTGTCGGCATAAATACCAGATTTCGCGCGCTTTTTTCTGACCGACGCATCTTGCGAGATACGATGAACCAAAACCTGCGTCGAAGCTCCCGACCTTCGGCCCTGTTTGCCCGAAGCGAGCGTTTTCCGATGCGATAGAAAGGTCGCACACAACATTGAGCACATTTCCGCCCCCGATCGCGTAGCCATTAACCATCGCGATTACCGGTTTCGGTATGGAGCGAATCATTTTGTGCAGTTCGAGAACATTCAGGCGGGGAGTGCCGTCGGCATCGATATATCCCCCCAGCCCTTTGTAATGCTGGTCGCCACCCGAGCAGAATGCCTTGTCACCGGCGCCGGTCAAAATTATAACTCCGATTTCCGGGTTTGTGCGGCAATATGTGAAGGCGTCGAGCATCTCGGCATTGGTCTGCGGGCGGAAAGCATTATATACTTTCGGCCGGTTGATGGTGATTTTGGCAATTCCGCCGATTCGCTCGAAGAGGATGTCTTCGTATTCTTTGATGGTTTCCCAGTTTCTCATTATTATATGTTTTAATTGTTTTCGATTTTAATGTGCAAAATGCATGGGCGCTTTTTTTCGGCTACAAACTCACGCATTGCTTTGGCCAATGAAGAATAGTCAGTTGCGACGAGATAACGAAACCCAAAGGCAGCCGCGAGTTGCTCAGCCGGCATTTTTACGCCCCCTGCGATGAGCGCCTCCCTCTCTATAAGGTCGCGGGTTGTGGCGACACGGCGGAAAATTTCGCCTCCGCCATTGTCGAGCAACGCGATTTTTATTTTGGGCGTAATTTGATTTGAGGCAAACGCTCCAAGGTCGTATTGAGCAGACATATCCCCCACAATCAGGCACGTTGGCTTGTTGTAGGTTATGGATGCTCCGATGGCTGTTGACACGCAGCCGTCGATTCCGCTCACGCCTCGGTTGGCGCTTACGCGGTGGAAGTGCCCGGAGACCAATGGCAGCGCGTGTCTTACCGACATGCCGTTGCCGAGTTGCAGATTCCATTGCGCTGGAATCTGTGCCAAAAGAGATTGTATCGCCCCCTTTGAGTTCCATACCGAGGTTGCTTCTTCAGTGGCTCGGTCGGTATTCTCATTTGCAGCTTTCATGGAGAAATCCCCTATGCGCGCATGATGTCCGATAGCTCCGGCCAATCTTGGGAAGAAACCTTCGGGGGGAAAATCGATTCTGGTAGTCAGTTTGCGAAACGTGTCGATTGCGTGGTCGGCTTCACCCACATGCCAGTGCTCTCGTATGCTCTCGCATTTTCTGAGGTATTCTTTTAACCTTGATGACACGAGGGCCCCGCCAAAAGTGATTAAAACCTCGGGGCTGTCAATACTGGCATTATAGAAATTTGTGATGTTACCACCGCGGAGATTCGCCAGCCCTTCGTCGACAACGGCGAATCCTTTGATGCGTGAAAGCTCAACCATAGCTTTGTTCAGCTTTGCGTCGGGAGGATTAATTCCCGCGACAATAAGTACCTGTCGACCAACAAGCGTCTTTGCCAGGTCCCTGGCGGTTTCAACGGGAACTACTCTCGATGGCGCGATGACGTTAATCTTGTGGAAAAGCGTTTGGCCGTTGTCAACTTCGACTTCGTTTGTCAGAGGCGAAGAGAGATGTACATTGATATGCACTGGACCTCGAGGACCCGAAACGGCTGATGAGAGAGCGTCATTGATTTTTCGGTTGGCATACCATAGGCCCTCGGCCGAATTGTCATTATCGCCGAGAGTTATATGGGCCTTAACAATGTTGTTTAAAGCTCCAGGCTGGCGTATAGTCTGACTGTCTGCCTGGTCAATCCATTCGGTAGCGCGGTCGGCAGTGATGGCTATCAAGGGAATCTGTCGGTAATATGCTTCAGCGATAGCAGGCCCATAATTTAGCATAGCAGAGCCCGATGTACAGCAAAGTGCCACAGGTTCTCCTGATACGTCGGCCAAGCCGAGTGCCTCAAATGCCGCGCATCGCTCGTCGATTACAGATAATGTCTCCAGCGCACCATTGCGTGATAGTGCCATAAGCAAGGGCGCGTTGCGGCTCCCGGGGGATGTTACGACGCGGCGAACGCCGTATGCCGCAAGCGCCTCGGCCAGCATGCGGCACACTGTTTTTTCGGTGTTCAATTTCTGCATAACGACAAAAATAGACGTATTGACCAACTTATTACACTGCAAAATTAATCAAAAGCGTGCGTTTTTCGTAACTTTGCGCCTTATTTCGGTGTTATAAGTTCATGAAGTTCATCACACAACATACAATTTGCGCTCTGTTCGCTATGTTTTTTGGCGCGGGTGTTGGTGTGGGTCAATCGATTGAAACCACCGACTCTGTTATCAAGGTTGCCGCGCCTGCGGCTACGGCTGATTCCGTAGCACCTCAAAAGAAAGGGTTGATAACCAGAATTATCGACTATTTCGACGATTCTAACAAGAGGCCTTCTCAAAAGAAGTTTGACATTTCTTTTCTCGGCGGCCCGAGTTATTCGTCATCGACCAGTTTCGAGATTGCCGTAATCGCCGCCGGACTCTACAAATCGAAATATGATTCGTTGACACCACGCTCTGATATTTCCATTTTTGCCGAGGTATCTGTGATTGGTATGTTTAACGTCGGTGTGCGCGGTAGCCACATTTTCCCCAACGACAAGATGAGGATTAACTACGACGGTAACTTCACCCGTTTCCCGTCATATTTCTGGGGCATCGGTTTTGATAGCGAACACAATGACAAAAACAAGAGTAAGTACACGCTTTTCGAGTCTAATGTGAAGGCCGAATTCCTTTGGCGCCTCGGCAACCATATTTTCCTCGGTCCGGCAGTGACATTCAATTATTCTCTCTGCTCCGATCCGAAGAATCCGGCACTTTGGGGCAACGAGAAACTCCGCCAATTGAATTACGGGGCCGGGATTGTATTCTCGCTCGACACCCGCGATAATCCTGAGAACGCCTACAAAGGCTTGCACTTTCAGGTGAGCAACCGCTACTATCCGACTTTCCTTGGTAACCGCCGTTATTTCTATACCGGCGAAATGACGTTTAGCGCGTATCATCGGTTTTGGTCGAGTGGTGTTTGGGCCGTGCAACTTCACGGAGCTGTCTCGGGCCAGCATACTCCATGGAGCATGCTCCCCACAGTGGATGCTTCGGGCTCAGTCCGCGGCTACTACGAAGGGCGCTATCGCGACCGCAACGAGGCCGACGCTGTCGTTGAGTTGCGCCAAAAGGTGTGGCGGCGTAACGGCATAGTCCTCTGGGGCGGTGTTGCCACGGTTTTCGACCACCCATCGGAAATTTCCGGGCGAAAATTGCTCCCGACCTACGGCATCGGCTATCGATGGGAATTCAAAGAGAGAGTTAACGTGAGAGTCGATTTCGGTGTCGGACGTCACTCTACAGCATTTAATATAAGTATTAACGAGGCATTCTAATGTTGGCCTCACAGAAATTCATTCATCACTATTTATGCGAAAGTTCCATAAACTAATCAGTCAATCAGCCCCATGGCTATTATGCTGGGTTGTGATAGGCTTAATGATTCCTAACATAATACTTTGCTTCACCGAGCAGGGTTGCGGTTGGGGCAAAGCGGCCAATGTGCTTTTTCCTCTTGGCGTGTATCTGTTCCTTTTAGGGTTAAGCCGAAAGACAGGGAAAGCCGCGCTGTGGATGATTCCGTTTATGTTTTTCGCCGCCTTTGAGCTTGTGTTGCTGAATCTTTATGGCGAGTCGGTCATCGCGGTTGACATGTTTCTCAACGTGGTCACGACAAGCTATTCCGAGGCCACAGAGCTCTTAGGGAGTCTTCTTGGCGCTATGGTGCAGGTGGTGGTGATATACCTGACCGCTATAGTTTGGGCCGCGTTCGCTGCGCGCGACAAAGCGCTTATTTCTGAAAAGTGGGCCAAGATGTGCCGCAAGATTGGAATCGGCGTCGGTGTTGCCGGGCTTGTGTGCGTTGGTCTGGCCTACGGATTTGGTAAGCGTTACAGTATGGAACACGAAACGTTTCCAATCAATGCCGTGTCAAATCTCATCGAGGCTTTCGACCGCACCTATGAAACCAAGGCGTATCCCGAGACCTCGAGTAGCTTCTCATACGGGGCTCGCACAACTCGGCCATACGACGAGCCGGAAGTTTATGTGATGGTGGTTGGGGAAACTTCGAGAGCGCTTAACTGGCAATTGGCCGGCTATGAGCGTGAGACGAACCCGAAACTATCGAAGGTTGCCAATCTGACGTTCTTCCCCTACTCTATCACTGAGTCGAATACAACGCATAAAAGCGTGCCGATGCTTATCAGTCATCTGTCGGCTGAAAACTTCAACGAGCTGCCTCGCACCAAGAGCATCGTCAGCGCCTTCAACGAGGCTGGTTATCGCACGGCATTCTTTTCCAATCAGCCCCCCAATGGCTCGTATACCCAATTTTTCTCGGAAGAAGCCGACAGGACCGTCTATCTCAAACCCAACGGAGCGACCCCGCATCACGACGAAGAGTTGCTGCCTCTGCTCGCCGAGGAGCTCGCCGACACTGCCGCCCGAAAGAAATTCATTGTGCTCCACACCTACGGCTCGCACTTCCTTTATCGCGACCGCTACTCAAAAGAGCACGCCCATTTCCTCCCTGATGATTTCGAGGACGCTTCCGCGGCTAATCGTGATAAACTCGTTAATTCATTCGACAACACGATTCTTTACACCGACAGTGTTCTTAACGAGGTAATCTCCATGCTCGAGGCTCAGAATTGCCGGGCGGCGATGTTCTATAGTTCTGACCACGGAGAGGATATATATGACGATGACCGCGGACGCTTTCTCCACGCATCGCCCAATCCCACATACTATCAGTTGCGTGTAGCGACTTTGTGCTGGCTTTCGGACTCATTGATAAAGTCTGAGCCGAGGTTCGCGAAAGCCCTGAAGCAGAACAGCGAGCGCAGAGTGTCGCCGCAGAAATCGCTCTTCCCGTCGATGCTTCAGGCTGCCGGGATCACGTCACCCTATTTCACCCGGAGCGAGTCGTTGGTCGATGTTGCCTACGCTCCCACCCCCGCTGTTTATCTCAATGATTTGAACCAGGCGCTCTTAATCGAAAATTCAGGATTGCGTAAAAGAGACCGCGAGCTGCTGAAGCCCTACATTGACAAATAGTTGCGATTCGCATCAGTCCTGAGTGTGCCAAAGTTTTCCATTTGGCTTTGCTAATAATCTGCAAACAAGTGGATTGACATTATTTAACACCGAAAAAGTTTCCCAAAAAGAAAACTGGGCGCTTTTCGGTGTTTTTGTTGTTGTGTACTCCGAATTTATGAATTAACTTTGTGCCCGATATGAAAATCAAATCGCCGGTCCTCTCTCAGAACCCTGCGGTTTCGATACTAAATAACCAAATTTGACCAATCATTACCACACGACACCATGATACAGACTGTGATCAAGCGCGACGGCCGCGTTGTTGGATACAACGAAGAAAAAATCAAAGCCGCCATACGCAAGGCAATGCTTCAGACCCCGCTGGGCGAGGACGAGGCGTTGATTCAGAAAATCTCCGACCGCATCGGCATTTCCGGTCAGGAGCAGATGACTGTCGAGGATATTCAGGACCGTGTGGAAGTGGAACTCATGAAATCTCCCCGCAAGGAGGTTGCAAAGAAGTATATCGCCTATCGCGACCAGCGTTCTATTGCCCGCCGCGCCAAAACGCGTGACATATTTCTTGAAATTATCGAGGCGAAAAACAACGATATCACCCGCGAAAACGCAAACATGAACACCGATTCGCCAGCGGGAATGATGATGAAGTTCGCATCGGAAACAACCAAGCCGTTTGTCGACGACTACCTGCTCACCCCCGAGGCCCGCGACGCGGTGAGAAACGGCTACCTCCATATCCACGATAAAGACTACTATCCCACTAAGAGCCTCACTTGCGTACAGCACCCGCTCGACAATATTCTGAAATATGGTTTTGTCGCCGGTCACGGGGAGTCGCGCCCGGCCAAACGCATCGAGACAGCGGCGGTTATCGCCTGCATATCGCTCGAAACCGCGCAGAATGAGATGCACGGTGGCCAGGCCATCCCGGCGTTTGATTTCTACCTCGCCCCGTTTGTGCGCTCATCTTTCATAGAGGAGGTGAAGAAAGTGGAGCAGATGACAGGCGAAGACTACTCCGAGCTGTACAATATCGAAGTTACCGATTTCGTGAGCCGTCCTCTCGACGGTCTCAAAGGCAAAGAACGCGCGTTGCAACACGCTATGAACAACACCGTTAGCCGCGTGCACCAGTCAATGGAGGCGTTCATCCACAATATGAACACCATTCATTCCCGTGGCGGTAACCAGGTGGTTTTCAGTTCTATCAACTATGGAACCGACACTTCGGCAGAAGGTCGTTGCGTGATTCGCGAATTGCTTACGTCAACCTACGAAGGCGTTGGCAACGGTGCCACAGCTATTTTCCCCATTCAGATTTGGAAGAAAAAGCGCGGCGTGAATTATGACCCCTCCGATCGCAACTATGATCTCTACAAGCTCGCCTGCAAGGTGACGGCCCGCCGATTCTTTCCTAACTTCGTGAACCTCGACGCGACCTTCAACCACCACGAAAAGTGGAATGCCGATGATCCGAAGCGCTACCTCTACGAAATCGCCACCATGGGATGTCGCACGCGCGTTTTCGAGAACCGTTACGGTGAAAAAACTTCCGTTGGCCGCGGCAATTTGAGCTTCTCAACTATTAATATTGTGCGCCTCGCAATCGAATGTATGGCAATCCAGAATCAGGAGGAGCGCATAGAACGTTTCTTCACCAAGCTCGACGAGGTGCTTGAAATCACAGCCCGCCAGCTTTGCGACCGATTCGATTTCCAGAAAACAGCCTTTGTGAAGCAGTTCCCCCTGCTGATGTCGCGTTTGTGGATCGGTGCTGACAATCTTGCTCCGACCGACACTATCGAATCTGTTATGAACCAGGGCACTCTCGGCATCGGATTCATCGGACTGGCCGAGGCTTTGGTGGCTCTCACCGGCAAGCACCATGGCGAGTCGGAGGAGTCTCAGAAACTCGGTTTGCGCATCGTTAGCCACATGCGTTCGCGTGTCAATGAGTTCTGCGAGCGGTATAACCACAACTTCTCGGTTCTCGCCACGCCGGCTGAGGGTCTTTCGGGTAAATTCACAGCCAAGGACCGTCGTTCTTTCGGTGTTATCCCCGGCGTGACTGACAAGGCGTATTATACCAACTCCAACCATGTGCCGGTCTACTACCATTGTTCTCCCCGCCACAAAGCCCGCATCGAGGGCCCATACCATGAGCTGACCCGCGGCGGCCACATTTTCTATGTCGAAATCGACGGCGACGCGACCCATAACCCCGATGCCATCGCCGACATCGTCGATTTGATGGATAAACACAATATAGGTTATTGCTCGGTTAACCACAACCGCAATCGCTGCATGAGCTGCGGATATGAGGACGCTCAGGATGGTTTGACTGTTTGTCCCAAATGCGGAAGTACCCACATTGACAAACTGCAACGCATCACTGGTTACCTTGTCGGCACTACCGACCGCTGGAACTCGGCAAAACTTGCCGAATTGGCTGACCGCGTTGTGCACAAATAACCAAGTTGGCGAACCGTTAACTCAGAGTTGGCAATGAGAGAACTCAGAGTGCTCGATATCATCCCCGGCACATCGGTTGATGGGCCGGGGCTTCGTACTACCATCTATTTTGCCGGTTGCTGCCATCATTGCGAGGGTTGCCATAACCCTCAGTCGTGGGATATGGAGGGCGGAACGCCGATGAGCATTGAAGAGATTCTTGAAGAGATTGAGGATAACGGCTTCAATGTCACCTTTTCAGGTGGCGACCCTCTGTGCCAGATTGACTCATTATTCCCGTTGGCGCGTGAAATCCACAAACGAGGTTACTCAATATGGCTCTACACCGGATACACATTTGAGCAGATTGCCCAGTCAAGGATGCTCCGGCCTATTCTGGAGGTTGTGGATGTGGTTGTAGACGGGCCATTTATCTTGGCGCTTCGCGACATCCATCTGCGATTTCGAGGTTCTGCCAACCAGCGCATTCTGCGGGCACCCTCCGGCGAGCCGTGGGAGGGGTGACTCACTCCCGGTCCTCGAGTCCGAAGCAGCGTATTATGGCGTTTCTGATTCTATGCGCTTGTGGCGCGTTGGTGCGCAATATGGTGAGAATGGTGTCTAGATATGCCTTTTTCGAGCCATTAAGCCCGCACAACGTGGCCACATTCGACCCTGGAACCATCGATTTTTGATTGTAAACCTTTAGCACTGCCGCGTAATCACCCGTTTTCGCGGCGTGGGTGAACTCCCGGCATAGTCGCTCATAAAGGCCCCGGGCGTTTATGTCGCGCACTATGTTTTGCAAGTGCGTTTCAAATGCGTTGATATTGCTGAACTTGCCATCGGTGCGATATTCCATGAGCCGCTTCACTCTGTGGCGCGTGTGTTGCATGGCCTGCGAATGAATGTCTTTTGTGAACTGGCCTATGATGGAGCGTTTTACGCTTTGGAATACCTGTGACTCGTTTTTCCCGCAGAATGAAGCCACTGCCTTGACCACATCTTCAAGCATGAGTATGTTCTCTATTTCGGCAACTTCGGGCACAAACACCCGTTTGCCGCGGAGATATTCCACCTCGTGGTCGTCGCGCCTATCCCGGTCGACAATGCCGCGGCTTTCCAAATGATGGAAGCCTCGGAGGTCGTTGAACGCGCGGGTTGCTTCAATCACCTTGTCGCAGCTCCCGAGCGGTTTCACCGTGAAGTCGCGGAATACGAGCGGATACAGTTTCGCATCAATCGAGTGAATCGCGTCCCCCTCGATAAACAGCACCGGTTTGCGCGACCCGATAATCGCCATATATATTTCATCGGAGATTCCCTGCTCGCGAGGAAGCACCTCGTAGTCCCACCTGTCGGTCGCGGCTTGATAGCCTTTTACCCATATAAGGGCGTTGTGGGCCCGCGAGCCGGGGAAGTCAAGGTCGTGGGTTGTGTAGATGAAGCGGCAGTCGGGGCGCGATTCTTCCACCATGTCCCACACCCGCTTGAGAACTGACGGATGGAGGAACATCTCGGGAGCGTCGACAAACACAAGCCCGTGCCTGGGAGCGAACATCACGGCTCCAAAATAGTAGAGCACTGCCTTTTCGCCATCTGAAAGCCGCAGCTGGGAGTATGTGTCGTCGGAGCCGTCGCGGGAAAATAGCAACCGGCCTCCCTGGCGCAACACCTGGTTGTCGGGAAAAATTTCACGCCAAAGTTTCAGCACTTTGTCGAGCTTTGTCGCTGTGGGGAGTTTTGCCGAATTTTTCTCTGGAGTGTCATCAAGGAGTGCCATTTTGAATTCCACAAGGTGGGCAATCTCCTCGTTGAGCATTATCGCGATCAGCTTCTCGAATCCCGTCACAGGGTTGTTGTGGAGAAATGCCGTGGAGCCGGAGCGTTGGGCGAACATCGTTGTAACCGCTTCGCGTGCCTTGTCCGTTCGGGATCCCGAGCCATAGATTGCTTCCAGCGCTGAAAGCCGGAAAACCTCTCCCGATGGTTGCAGCGATGCTGTCGCGTCGGTGAAACGCGACTTACCCGCGCCATTAGCCCCGATGATAGTTACGCAACGTATGCTGTCGGGGAGCTGCACGGCTTCGCCCGTGATGTTTGTGGGGAGGATGAACGCCATAATGCTTTTATTCTAATCGCGGAAGCGCTTGATGATGTCGCCGTATTGGTCTATGCGGCGGTCGCGGAGGAAGGGCCACCAGCGGCGCACGCTCTCCGAGCGTTCAAGGTCAATGTCGACAATGCCGATCTCCTCTTCGGTCTGCGAGGCTCGGAACAGCCACTCGCCCTGCGGCCCGGCAACGAAACTCGAGCCCCAGAAGGTGATTCCGTTGGTTTGGCCCGAGGGGTCAGTCTCATGCCCTACCCTGTTCACAGTCACTACCGGCAACCCGTTGGCCACTGCGTGGCCGCGTTGCACCGTGAGCCACGCTTCGCGCTGGCGCGCCTGCTCTTCGGGGGTGTCGCTGCTTTCGTAGCCTATGGCCGTGGGGTAAATGAGCAGTTCGGCTCCGGCGAGCGCCATGAGGCGGGCAGCTTCGGGATACCATTGGTCCCAGCAGACAAGAACCCCGAGCTTGCCAACCGATGTTTGAATCGGTTCGAATCCGAGGTCGCCCGGCGTGAAGTAAAATTTTTCGTAATATGCCGGGTCGTCGGGAATATGCATCTTGCGATAGCGCCCTGCCTCTGCCCCGTCGGAGTCGTAGACTACCGCCGTGTTGTGGTAGAGCCCAGGCGCGCGGCGTTCGAAGAAGGAGCACACGATGACTGTGCCGGTTTCAGCGGCGAGACGCGAATAGAATTTCGCATCCTCGCCATCGAGGTCAATGGCGAGCGAACAAAGGTCCACATTCTCTGTCTGGCAGAAATATAGTGAGTCGTGGAGCTCGCGGTTCACAATCAGTTTTGCCCCGTCGGCGGCTGCGACTCTAATCGCCTCTGCTATGCGTCGGCGATTGTCGGCGATGTCGGCTGAGTTTGATTGCTGAATGAGGGCTGTGCGGAGTATTTTGGTCATTTTGTGATTACTGATGATGGAATTTGCATGGTCGCGCAATGCAGCGAACCATGTTGGCGGATCAAGGCTCGGCAGTCAACCGGGACTATCGGGCGGTCAATGAATACCATCGCGAGCATGTCGGCTGCCAATTTGTCCTTCCGCGGTTGCGCGTAAGTGGGGAGGAACACGGCTCGGGGCGAGATAAGGAAGTTGGCGTATGTTGCCGGGAGGCGGTTCCCCTCTTCGTCGAAAATCGGATCGGGCAGCGGCAGTCCTATTGTGTGGTAGGGGTTGCCGTCGTGCGTGCGCAGCGCGAGAATCTCCTCTTTCATTAGCGATAGCTCGCCGTAATGCGAGTCGTCGGGGTCGGTGCACTCGGTGTAGGCTATGGTGTCGGGAGTGACGAGCCGCGCAAGCGTGTCCACATGGCTGTCGGTGTCGTCACCCTCCAGAGCTCCGTGGTCAAGCCAAAGCACCCTTTCCGCGCCGAGTCGCCGGCGCAATTCTTCTTCGGCTTCGGCCTTGGTGCGCAGATTGTTTCGGTTGGGAGAGAGCAGGCAGCGCGTGGTTGTGAGTATTGTTCCTTCGCCGTCTGACTCCACCGAGCCCCCTTCGAGAACAAAATCAAGGTTGTCCCTTACATCGACCGTGATATTGCCGTTGGCTTTGAGATGGCTGTTGGCCATGTTGTCGCGGTCGGCGGCAAACTTCAGCCCCCAGCCATTAAACTGGAAGTCGGCAAGCACAGTTGCCTCGCCGTCGGTGCCGATTGATGTCAGCGGGCCGTAGTCGCGCACCCAAGTGTCATTTGTCGGAACCTCGAGAACCGTCAGCGATTCCGCCGGGATGCCCCGGAACAGCTCCCGCAGCCGCTTGGCCTCTGGGGTGAGGATGATGGTTCTGACGCCGTTGGCAAGAAATGCCCGAAGCATTTCGATGTAGCACTCCGTGACCTCGGCGAGCATGTAGTTCCAGTCGGTGTCGGCGTGCGGCCAGGAGAGAATCACTGCGTCGAATCGCGGATTCCACTCGGCCGACAAGCTGAACCGGCGGGCGTTAGGGTCGGTTGTCTGCCTCATTCGTCAAAGTCATTCAGGGTTTCCCAAATTGAGTCCTGCGACTCCATGTACTCCTCGCAATAGTCCAGAAAGCCGTTTCGCTCGGTGCTTCCAACTTCGCGGCACCATTCGCGGTAGCGTGCCCGAAGCTCGTCGTCGGCTCCGATCATCTTTTTGAATTCGGCTTCAGCCACGTCGATCGACCCGGCTTGCTTTATGACGTTCTGAAACAGTTCAATTAGTTCTTCCATAACGTTTGGTGGTTGGGGTGGGCGGCGCGGGGCGCGTCGCGACTAAATTGATTTTTGACAATCGTTTAAAATTGTTCTGAAAACAAATTTAGACAAAATCACGCCATATCCAAAATTTTTTAGTGTTAAAAAAGGCGCGTAACATTTGGCGGTTTCAAAAATAGTTCATAACTTTGCACCGCAAATCAGCAGAGGAGGAGCCTCTCAAAGCGCTGAAAGGCGCATTTGCCGCGGCGATGCCATTTGACCGCCACGAACAACATGGTGAGATTAGCTCAGTTGGTTAGAGCGTCGGATTGTGGTTCCGAAGGTCGTGGGTTCGAGACCCACATTTCACCCCACCAGCCATCCCCACCCGGGATGGCTTTTTTTGTTGCCATATTCCGGATTTTGCTGCTGACCCCTTATTATGCAAATCTACTTCAACAACTAACCCGGAAAGACTACCGACATATCCTGGCAGCCTTATCTGCTCTACCTCGAGTGCGAAATTTGTGAGGCGGTCGGCTGCGCGCCCTACTTCTCGAAGTTCGAGAAAATGGCGAAGAAGCATTTCAACCGGGATTTACTTCTGCCCGCTTAATTCTAAACAATGGTGGATTCAAGAATAAAAATTCGAGCGGCCTGATAATTGGGGGTTATCAGGCCGCTCGCGGCATTGGTGGCGAGAGGAGGACTCGAACCTCCGACCTTTGGGTTATGAGCCCAACGAGCTACCACTGCTCCATCTCGCGATATTTCAATGTAAATCGGAGCGCTCTCCGTTTAACGAGTGCAAAGGTAGGGGCTTTAGCGCAATTGGCCAAACGATTTGCGTTAAATTGTGTTTAATGGCCTTCTTTTTGTGCGCTAAATGGCCTTTTATCGCTTTAAGAATGGGTTTTGAGGGTGCGTCGAGCTATCGAGCCGACTTGCGGTAGAGTATGATGGCGATGATGGAATAGAGTATGTTGGGAATCCACATAGCCACCCGCGGAGAGGTGATACCGCTTACCGCGAACGAAGAGGTGACGGTCATGAACAGTATGTAGCTGAAACTGAGCACGAGCCCGAGGCCGATGTTGACACCCATGCCCCCCTTGACTTTTTTTGAGGAGAGCGACATGCCTATAACGGTGAGGATGAAGGCCGCGGCGCACATGGCGTAGCGTTTTTCGTATTCTATTTCGAACGCTTTGATGTTGGCCACGCCACGCTCCTTCTGGCGGTCGATATATTCGCGGAGTTCGGGCAAAGTGAGGGTTTCCTGGTCGTTTCGCGAAATCAGGAAGTCGCGTGGCTCGAAGGGAATCACGGTGTCGAGCCTCGCGCCGCGGGTGATGTATTCGCGGTTATCCTTGAAATCGCGAATCTGGTAGTCGCGCACCTGCCACTGAAACAGGGTGTCCCAGCGTATTGATTGGGCTGTCATGCGCGACACAAGTTTCTTGTTCTTAAACTCCTCGAGCGAAAACCGATAGCCGGTTTTGGTGGTGTTGTCGTAGCGCGACATATAGGCGATGCGCCCCGGGCCTACCTGCAGCATTATGTTGTCGCCATAGTCCACACGGCGGTTGCGCACATAGGTGTTCATGAATTCGATGCGCTTTATGTTGGCCGGCGGGATGACGTAGGCTCCAAGCACAAAAGTGCCCGCGGCGATCACAGCGGCCGAAATCATGTAAGGGCGTAGCAGGCGCTTGAAACTCAGCCCGCTTGAAAGCATGGCGATGATTTCTGAGTTATCAGCCAACTTCGAGGTGAAGAAAATCACCGCGATGAAGGTGAACAGCGGGCTGAACTGGTTGGCGAAATAAGGGAGGAAGTTGAGAAAGTAGTCGAAAACGGTGGCTTTCAGCGGAGCTTTCAGAAACGAGTCGAGCTTTTCGTTGATGTCGAAAACCACTGTGATGGCCAGAATGAGCAGGATGGCGAAGAAGTAGGTGCCGAGAAATTTCTTGATGATGTACCAGTCAAGAATTTTCACGGGAGCGTGTTTCCAGAAAGCTGGCGAAGGGTATTTCGCCAGCTTTTCCGGGAGGCGTGGTTTCGAAGGGAGTTTTATCGATAGTTTCATTAATCGAAAGCGGTTTGTTGAGAGCTCGGAAATCAGAGGCGGGTTGTGACGCGGCGCACCATTTCGGGCTTCCAGGTGGCGAAATCGCCGGCTATGATATGGCGGCGGGCCTCCCCTACCAGCCACAGGTAGAATGCGAGATTGTGGATCGACGCAATCTGCATGGCGAGCAGCTCGTTGGCGATGAACAGGTGGCGGACGTAGGCCCGGGTGTATTCCTGGTCGACAAAGCAGTCGCTGTCGGGGTCGAGAGGCGAAAAATC
>CAYTBH010000034.1:0-20216 GCA_964435935.1 uncultured Alistipes sp. | reverse complement strand
GTGGTGTTCTGGGGCGATGAAATTGAGTCAATCTCAACGCTCCATCCCATCGACAACGTGCCGCTCGGCAGCTACGACCAATTCAAAATCTATCCCGCCAACCTCTTCGTCACCTCCCGCGAGCGCCAAGCCTCGGCTTTGGCCCAGATGGAGCTCGACCTGGGCCAGCAGGTAGGCTACTTCAACGAGGAGATGAAGATGCTCGAAGCCAAGCGCCTATACGAGCGCACAACCTACGACATCGAGATGATTCGCGAGGTGGGCCACTGCCCCGGCATCGAGAACTACAGCCGCTACTTCGACGGGCGACAGCCCGGCATGCGCCCCTTCTGCCTCCTTGATTATTTCCCGAAAGACTATCTGACAATCATCGACGAGAGCCACGTCACCATACCGCAAATCAGGGCGATGTATGGCGGCGACCTTTCGCGCAAGCAGAATCTCGTCGACTACGGATTCCGCCTCGAATCGGCCCTCGACAACCGCCCGCTGCGTTTCGAGGAGTTCGAGCGCCTCACCAACCAGACCATCTATGTGAGCGCCACCCCGGCCGACTATGAATTGCAGAAGAGCGAGGGAATCATTGTCGAACAGGTAATCCGCCCAACAGGCTTGCTCGACCCGCTGATCACAGTGCGCCCTTCGGCCAACCAGATTGACGACCTGATGGAGGAAATCGAACAACGCCGTCTGAAGGACGAGCGAGTGCTCGTCACCACCCTCACCAAGCGCATGGCCGAGGAGCTGAACGACTATTTCCAGAAGCTGCGCATTAAGACAGCCTACATCCACTCGGATGTCGACACTCTCGACCGCATAAAAATTCTCGACGACCTGCGGTCGGGCACCTACGATGTGCTCATCGGCGTAAACCTTCTCCGCGAGGGGCTCGACCTGCCCGAGGTGTCGCTTGTAGCGATTATCGATGCCGACAAAGAGGGCTTCCTGCGCTCCCACCGCTCGCTGACGCAGACCGTTGGCCGCGCGGCCCGCAACCTCAACGGCATGGTGATCATGTATGCCGACAAAGTGACCGAGTCGATGCGCCTCACTATCGAAGAAACCGAACGCCGCCGCGCCAAGCAGCTCGCCTACAACGAGGAGCACGGCATCACGCCGCAGGCCATCGTCAAAGCCCGCAACCGCATCATAGGCATCGACAAGGACGACGACGAACCGACACCGCGCCGAGGAGCTTCGAAGCGCGAAGTGCCATTCACCGTCCCCTACGACAGCGAATACAGCCCGACGGTAAACATCGCCGCCGACCCCGTCATCCCCTACATGACAGCCGACGAGATGCGCAGGTCGATAACCCGCATGCGCTCCGAAATGACCGCCGCGGCCAAGAATATGGAATTTATGGAGGCAGCCCGGCTCCGCGACGAAATCGTAAAGATGGAAGAGCTGCTCAAGAATATGAACTGACACCTCCGTGAAGCAGAATAAACCAAGCGCGCCTACACCCCGCCCGGCTTCAGCCCGACCCGCCCGCCAAGCACCGCAGCCCGACATCCACAAGCCAACCGACTGGCTCCCCACATCGGTGAAAGAGATGAAGGCTCTGGGATGGGACGAGGTCGACATAGTGCTGTTCTCAGGCGACGCATACGTTGACCACCCTTCGTTCGGAGCCGCCGTCATAGGGCGCACTCTCATGGAAATCGGGGGGTACAAGGTGGCCATCGTCCCCCAGCCCAACTGGCAGGACGACCTGCGCGACTTCCGCAAATTTGGCCGCCCGCGACTCTTCTTCGGCATATCGCCGGGTGCGATGGATTCGATGGTGAACCACTACACGGCGGCGCGGCGGCGACGCAGCGACGATGCCTACACCCCCGATGGCCGTCACGGAATGCGCCCCGACTATCCCACAATCGTCTACTCCGAGATTCTACGCCGGCTATACCCCGACGTGCCCATCATAGCCGGAGGCATCGAAGCCTCGCTGCGTCGACTCAGCCACTATGACTATTGGCAGGACCGCCTGCGCCCATCGATCCTGGCCGACGCGCCGGCCGACATGATAATCTACGGAATGGGCGAGAAAACAATCCTGGAGGTGGCACGCCGCCTCGAGGCTGGCGAGGATGTGGCTTCCATAAAGGATGTCCCGCAGACCGTCGTGTGGGAAACCGCGGCCCCGGCTGCCGACAGCGACAACATAATCCTCAATTCCTACGCCGCCTGCCTGCGCGACAAGCGCCTGCAGGCTGCCAATTTCAAGCATATCGAGCAGCAGAGCAACCGCTTCGCTGGAGCAACCTTGTGGCAGGAGCAGTCTGCCGGGCGGTTCGCGAGGGTGAACCCCATGTATCCCCCGATGACAACCGAGGAAATCGACCGCTCGTTTGACCTCTCGTACACCCGCCTGCCACATCCCCGCTACAAGGGTAAGCGCATCCCAGCCTACGAGATGATTCGCCACTCGGTGAATCTTCACCGCGGGTGCTTCGGCGGATGCGCTTTCTGCACCATCTCGGCCCACCAGGGCAAATTCATAGCCTCGCGCAGCAAGGAGTCCATTCTTCGCGAAGCGCGCCAGGTGACCCGGATGCCCGATTTCAAAGGCTACATCAGCGACCTCGGAGGCCCGTCGGCCAATATGTACAAGCTCGGGGGAAAAGACAAGCACATATGCGCCAAGTGTCTGCGGCCAAGCTGTCTGCACCCCCAGCCGTGTCCCAACCTCGACACCGACCACCGCCCCCTTCTCGAAATTTACCGCGAAGTCGACGCTCTGCCGGGAGTCAAAAAATCGTTTATCGGGAGCGGCGTGCGCTACGACCTGTCGATGCACCACACCGGCGACCAGAAAATCGACGCGGCCAACCGGCAATACAACGAGGAGCTGATTCGCAACCATGTCAGTGGCCGACTGAAAGTAGCGCCGGAACACACCGAGGACCATGTGCTCGAACTTATGCGCAAGCCATCGTTCAAGCAGTTTCACGAGTTCAAAACCATATTCGACCGCTTGAACTCCCGCGAAAACCTGCGGCAGCAGCTGATACCCTACTTTATATCGTCGCATCCCGGTTGTCGCGAAGTCGACATGGCCGAGTTGGCAGTCAAAACCCGCGACCTCGGCATTCATCTGGAACAGATCCAGGACTTCACCCCCACCCCTATGACCGTGGCGACCGAAATATATTACACCGGCTACCACCCTTACACCGGCAAGAAAGTCTACACCGCCATTACTCCGGCTGAAAAACTCGCGCAAAGGCAATACTTCTTTTGGTATGACCGGGCCTATCGCGCCGGTATCACGGCATCGTTGCGCCGACTCCACCGCCCCGACCTCATCCGCCGCCTCTTTGGCAATTGATCGGCAAAACGCATAAAATAGACAGCGCTGCGGCGATAATTTGCCGCAGCGCTGTTATTTTCAATATCTTACAGCTCTTTTTTTAGAAGAGATATGCGAGGGTCACTGTCCAGAAGCGGTTCTTCGACTTGAAATCAAGAGCGCTGGCGTGAAGGGACTCGGCGCCTGAGGCGTTGTTGGTGATTCCAAGACCGTAGGATGCGGCTACCTGCACCTTGTCGACAAACGACACACCGATGCCGAAGTTCCAGGCCAAATCGTAGTTCTTCTGCTTCATATCCTTAACCGTTTTCTTGGAAACGAGGAAGGAGAAGTCGGGACCCGTTGTGAGGAACGGCTTCACGAAAGCGCCAACTCCTGGAAGACCAATCTGATATTTCAGGTTGATGGGGATTTCAATGAAATCGCTGCCAATATGAGCGCTCTGGGTTTTGTCTTCCGCGGCGTAAGTGTTTAGCGAGCGGTGGGTGTACATGACCGACGCATCGAAACCCAGGTTGATAATCGGGGCGACAAACTGCATCATCAAACCGCCAGTGAAGCCGGCACGGTTGTCGGACTTGAACACATCAGAGTTGAATTTCAGAGAGTTGATTTCCGTACCAACTTTAACACCGAACTTAACGGGTCCGACAGCCGATGCGGAGGGAGCTGCCACGCCGAGGGCGATAGCCATAGCGGCGAGAAGGCATTTGATCTTTTTCATAGAATATGTTTTTAGTTGATATGTCGGCAAAGTTAGTATTTTTCTCCCAAAATCCACCATCCCCGCCCAAAAAACGAGGCCCACATCAACCAAAGTCAGGCTTGCCGGCTAAATCTCTATGTGCATCCACACCAATACCTGGTGACTTCACCGTGTGTGGCACCGTCGCATTCGCACTCTCTACGTCGTTACATAATAATTTTCTATCTTTGCAGACGGAAAGGCAGAATCTCTCCACGATATTTTGGCAACACCTGCTACATAGTGAAATCCTCCAACTTTAATACATATTTCGAGAACATCGACTCCAAATTTTGGCGCGACCTTTGTGTCGAGAATGGAGTATTGCGCCATTATGAAAAAGGAGAAATGTTTGTTACGAGGGGCGAGGTAGCGAAATATGTAGGGTATATTAAATCAGGCACATTAAAATACATTGCTTATGGCACCGATGGCGCAGAGCATGTAATTGGCTTAGAGTTTGCCGGTGAATTTGTGGCTGATTTTCCATTTTCTTTTTATGATATGCAGGCGCGTATTTCAATTGTGGCTGTCACGCCATGCGAAATTTTTTGTATACCGGCAAGAGACATAGCTCGCAGTATGAAATCTGACGACGAGATGTACCGAATGGTCTCTGAGTCCACTAATGCGTTATTCGATACTGTATATGACAGATATATCAATCTTCATGTAAAATCAGCGCAGGAACGATATGCGGAACTCATAGAAAAGTACGAAGACATTTTTTCGCATTTTTCTCTTAAAGATATAGCTTCTTTTCTGAATATCACACCCACTCATTTAAGTAGACTAAGAAAAAACAACAACGACTCACATTAGATTCCTTGACTCTCAACATTTGTTGAGAGTTTATTTTTTTATTGTCAGTAAATTTGCTCATTGTTTCAGAATGGATAGATCAACAATGGCGAAGATTATCACTTTAATCATATTAGCGGCTATTGCCTCAATTCCCGTTTATGCTCAAGAGCAAGCCGACACGTTAAAGACACAGCAACTTAACGAAGTAGTTGTTGAAGCACAACTGCAAACTACCTCAGCAACTGTTTCCACCTATCTCCCTACTTCAAAGCAAAAGAATTCATCGCAGACCGCAACCGAGTTGCTCAACCGCATGGCTATTCCGCAGCTTTCTCTCGGGATGGGCAACTCGGTAAAGACTACGTCGGGCAACAATGTTGATTTATTTATTGACTACCTGCCCGCTTCTGAACAGGATTTGACAGGAATGCGTATGGCGGATGTCAAGAAAGTGGAATATTACGATTACCCTAAAGACCCGCGCTTTCAGGGGTCAGCCCATGTTATAAATTTCATAATGCAGAAATATGAATATGGCGGTTACCTTAAAGCATACGCAAATGAATTTTTCATTGCCAATTCAGGACAGTTAAACCTGTATTCCAAATTTCAATACAAAAAAATGACATACGACCTCGGTGTCGGAGGATACTATCGCAACGGAAGCCATGATTATAACAATACGATTGAAACATATAGGCTGCCGCAAGCTGATGGCTCGATTAAGCAATTCGAGCGATACTCTTTTACCGATGAAGCGGAATCAAGGAGACGGTATTTCTGGCCGACATTTAAGGCTCTATATAGAACTGATAAAATAGTAATAAGCAACTCAATAGGCGCGACTTTCGATAACTATCCGAAAGACAACACATCCGGCTCGGTCTACTTCTCGCCGGCGGATTTTCCTCAGTCCGATTTCTCCAGCGAAGCCAATCATCGCGAGAACTATATAACATACAACGGCTACTGGAATTTCATACTACCTCACGGGAATACAATTAATTTCGCTCCTTACTATTCATACGCTCATTCAAAACAAAACAGCCAATATGTGGAAGCCGCATCTCAGATGTATATAAATTCGGCTTCCGACAATTCGCACAAAGCAAGCGGTAACCTACGTTTTCAGCATGACTTCGGCAAATGGGGCGACCTTACCATTTCAGCACAAGGCATATACACCAATAGCCGCACTCAGTACAGCGGAACAGCCTCCTCTATTGAAAAACTTATAACTCTGCGTGTTGGCCCGGGTATTTCATACAGTTTTTCTACCGAGAAATTCTATGGGATGGTTGGTGTAGGCTTTACTTACGACCATTCAAAGTTGGGAAATGTAACGGAGAAAAACACCCAACCATGGGCCGACTTTTCGATACAATATGCTTTTAATAACAAAAACTCCATAAATGCCGAGTTTCATCACATGAACGCATTGCCATCATTATTTTACCGAAGTTCGGCTATCATACAGTCTAATCCATTGATGAGCTACACCGGCAATCCCAATCTCACACCTTACAAGAGTTATGACTTTGGCGTGAGCTATCAATGGTTGCCAAGTAACAAATTCAGTTTCTCGGTCTTTGGGTGGGGTTTTATAGCCACAAATCGGTTCGCATACTTATATGAGGCATCGGCTGACGGAATACTCAGAACCGTGCAACAGCCTATGGGCAACTTCACACAAGGCAGATATGGCGTGAATGGCTCTGCTCGACTCCTTGACGGGAACCTCCAAATCAGCGGTCAGCTTTCTCATCTTATAGCAAAAAACGAGGCTCCGTTTAATTGGACCAAAACACACCTGGATTGGTACCTGCAAGCTTTCTATTATCTCAATCAGTGGCATTTCGGCTTGCAATACCAGTCGGATATGTCCTCTGCCGATGGCTTTGTAAAAGGCACATGGGTCAGCACCAAGGACGCATATACGGCTATTGTCGGATGGGGCAACTCATCATGGAAATTTCAGATGCAGATTGCAAATCCATTCAGATGGAACTGGCGAAGTGGCACCACCACTTTGAAAAGTGAGAACTACGATTTCATCCAGGCAGCATACAATCCAAATAACCATTGCTTCGTCTACCTATCTGCCACCTACACGTTCGGCTTCGGCAAGAAAATCAAAATCGGCAACGAGGCTTCGCAGATGTCTGGAGCGGGAAGTGCTATTTTGAAATGACAAAAAGCACGTCCCAGTTGGTGAAGCGACAACTGGGTTTAACCGAACAACTCTGAATGACTGCCTACTCGAATAAGTTTTATCAGGTTAGCAGTTTCATCAATCCATATCAAAAGGAAGTCACCTTCGATATGGCATTCCATATATCCCGCATAGTCACCAATCAACATGTGGGCACGATATTTATCGGGAATAGGCGCGTCTGTACGCAAGTAATTGTCAATGAAGTGGTACAGCGCCATTAACTTCTTAGGCTGATTGGCAAACTTCTTCAGATCTTTCTTTAATTGTTTGCCACTCTTAATCTCTTTCATTTCAAATCAAGAGATTTAAGGAATGACTCATAACTATCCATATTGACAGTTGTGAGATTCTCTTCTTTCTCAGCCTCCCTCATCGCGGCCACAGTCTTAGCGTTGGGAGCATTATAAACTACATCCATCAAAATGGTTTCAACATAATTATTGAGGCTACGATTATCCCGGGCGGCTAATTGTTTCAAACGTTCCAGAAGTTCCTCGCGCAGACGGAACATTGCCGCTTTTCTATTAATTGCTACTTCCATAGTGATATCATTTACATTGCAAAGATATATCGCTTTTATTTCACAAACAAAAAAATATGATTAAAGTTTTGAAAACCAGGTTCCCATTTTTTGAATCCTTATCCAAATATCTCATCAACAGGCACGATTCTAACCCGACGATAATTGAAAAAGACTAAGCAATCAATCGGGAAAATGCCGAATTTCCTCTTAAGATTGCCACAATAGAGAGTTCGACCCGCGCACGATGAGGGGCGCGGGTCGAACTATATGGGGGGATAGTTTAGAATATGAGAGGGGGTTTGATCGGAGGGTTAATGGTTGGTTTATTCGGGGGTGGCTACGGGGAGGGTGAAGGTGAAGCGGAGGCCGCCGTCTTTGCCGTTTTCCACATTGATGACGCCGCCCATGGCGGTGATGATTCTGCGCACGAGCGGGAGCCCGAGGCCTGAGCCCCCAACTTTGCGGGAGCGACCGGAGTCAACGCGGTAGAAGAGGTCAAACAGGCGCCCGATATGCTCGGGGGGCACCCCGGTGCCGTTGTCGGTAAATTCAAAGTGATGGAAGCCATCCTTTTTCCCGAGCCAGCGCACGGCCATTTCAGTTCCCTGGGAATACTGGGCCGCATTGTAGACGAGGTTGAGCATGGCGTTGGTAAGCAGCGACTCATGGCCAACAATGAAGCAATTTGTCGGCACGTCGATGATGAGGTCCATACCCTCGGCAATGTGTCCCTGACGCGCATCCTCTTCAAGGCGCACTAAAAGTTTGTTGAACGGGATTGTTGTCAGCGGAATGTGAACGCCCTGCTCCTGCAAGCGCATCACCATGCCCACATCACTAACGAGCGATGTCAGGCGGTCGGTGTTCTGCTGGGCGCGCGTGAGGAACTGCTCGCGGATTTCATCGGGCATAGTCTTGTCGTTGAGCACGCAATCGAGATACCCTTTGATGATACCCACGGGGGTTTTCAGTTCGTGGCTGATATTCATGGCAATCTGGCGCTCATGGTTCATCTTCTCCTGCTGGGCGTGGATTTTTTCTCGATAAACGTTGAGCAGCTTGTGAGAGACATCGCCCAATTCGTCATTCGAGAAATGCCACTCCTCGACATCATCGGGTATCTGCCCGGAGGAAACCGCTTTCGCGAAATCCTGCAGAGTGTAGACGTTTCGGCAAACGGCCCTGACACCTAAGAATGCGAACAACGAGGAGATTAATCCCAGGAATACCACCACAATCCAAACCATCGGGTCGACCGCCATAAAATCGGATACCTCAACGCTGTTATACGGGAGTGCGGCAAAACTCCTGATTTTTCCATCCGCGCTCGTCTTGGAACTAATCATTAACTTCCCGCTTTCTTCATCGGGCATATCGCATATCACCGCATTCCCCACATGGTCCCAGAGATTCTGCATTTCCGGCTTGATTTTACCCTCAGGGCCGAAAATTGAGATTGTTGCTTCTGGATTGTCGGCGACCATTGTGCCGGTGTTGTCGTAGACAGTAATCTGCAGCGGGTCGAGAGTGGTGTTATCGGTGAACAGACGTATGAAATCAACGGTCGAGTTCAAATCCTCGCCACGCTCGTAGGCATCGATAACAGTGTTGTTGACATTGAGCAATCGGTTTTCGAGATTGCCCTTCTGCCGCCTTGTTTCGTGACTGGCCGAATAGAAGAGCGTTATGCCAATAATCAGCCACAACATTCCCACGAGCGGAAAAAACAATTTCCAATGGAGGCGCAAAATGTGATCTCGTATCATCTATACTCTACAAAAAATGGTGTCGAAAAGGCCGTACGACCTTTCGCCGCGTTTGCAACCGCGGCAAAAGGTGTGCCAGTACACAAAATTACGTCTTTTCTCTCGGAAATCAAATTTTTAAAAAGGTTTTCTCTTTGAGTTGTTTCGGTCGGGGTTTAGCTGCGGGTCACATTGAGGCCGCCGCGGCTAATCGACATCTCGACCATGCGGGCGTTGGGTCGCTGCTGGTTGGAGGCCAGAATCGAGCGAACGCGCGTGGCTGCCTCGGGGTCTTTCGCGATCATATACAGGAAGCCGCCCCCGCCGGCGCCTGGAAGCTTATAACCCAGGCAGAGGTCATCAATCAGCGATGTGAGCCTCTCGATTTCGGGCGGATTCGTGCCTCCGTCGAGCAAGCAGTTCTGCCGCCACGACTCGCGCACCAGTTTTCCGACGGCATTGAAACGGCAGCGCTGCAAGTCGTCGTACATCTCCAGGGTGTGTTCCTTCATCTGGCGCAGCAGGCGCAGCTGCTTGCCGCTGTTGAGGAACATGTGGCGCACAATTTGCGCGAGCAGGTTTTTGGCAGTCCGGGTTATGCCGGTGTAATAGAGCAGATGGCAGGGAGCATATTCCGGGGCGGTAAACACCGTGTCGGGTAGCCAATGAATCTGCGGGTCCTGCGCGAAGCCCGTGGTTGATTGCAGCAGTTTCACCCCGCCGTAGACCCCGCCAAACTGGTCCTGCCAGCCGCCACCGGTGGTGAGCAACTGTTCGAGCACCAGGGTGCGACGACATATCTCGGCTTTATCCCATCCGAGGGCACAGAAGTCACTGAGAGCTCCCAGCACGGTCGACGCGAGGATGCTGCTCGTGCCGAGGCCGCTCCCGGCGGGGATAGCAGAAAAAAGCGTTATTTCCAGGCCCGAGCCAAAGGCCGCGAGCTGCTCGCGCAGCGAGGGATAGGCCACAGAGCAATAGCGGGGATGAAATCCCGCGAGCGCCAACGCCGCCTTAGGAATCGAGAAGGGCGACCCAACTTTGTTGAAGTCGAGAATCTGGTCAAAAGTGTCGATTTGCTCCGAAGCCCCGAGGTCGATGCTGCGGCACACAATGCGCAGCTCGCCGCAGGGACGCACATAAGCCTGCAAAGGCTGCTGGCCGTTTAGGTCGATAGCGAGATTGATTACGTTGCCACCCTCCATAACACAGAATGGCGGGGTGTCGGTCCAGCCTCCCGCGATGTCGATTCTCACGGGCGAACGACTCCAGACAATCTGGTCGTCGCACACATCGCGCACGGGGTGTTGTTTCCGTTTCAGCATCCCTTCAATCAGCCCTTTGCGAAGCAGGCCGAAAGCCTCGTCCTCCATCCCCGAGGGGTCGTCGCCGCGGAGGCGCAGCATCTCGGCTCGGAACATGGCATCGGAAGCACGCTTCGTCATTGGCTCCTGCTCGGTGAGGGGAGCCGGAGCGGGAATGCTCCCCGCCGAAAATTCACTGGCGGCATCGAGCAGGTCGGTCTGGTAGAACACGCTCTTGCGGTGGTTTTCGGCCAAAGCGCCCCAATTCTCGCGGCGGAAATCGCGACGCTGGGCCACAAGGCGGTCGAGCCGCGCGATGTCAGAAATGCGCTCGGCGCTTATCAGCTCCAAGCCATCGGGGAGCGGTTGGCCGGCAAGCATTTTCGAGGCAAGCTCGCCCAGTTCGTCAAGCGAACGGCTTACCGGGAATCGGGGCCGCGTCTGCTCCTCGCCGGCAAACTTGTCGTCAATGTCGTAAACCCTGAGTGCCCATTTGTCGTCGCCTATAGGCACAATGTCGACACATTGCCCCGGTGCGAGCGCGAGCGTCCAATCGTTTTCAGGTACCCCGGTAATGATATGGTCACTGGTGAGCGACCACCCTTTGGCAACATGGCTGTTCTCAATCCACACATTGGTGTTTTCGCTTGTGAACGGCACCTCGACCTTGGCGTTTTGAATGAAAATCGAGGGGTGGGGTTTGCACCCCAAGTGCATGATTTGCCGCTGGTCGTTGACGATATTCTGTATCGCGAGAGTTGATGAAATCATTTCGCGCCCGGTGCCGAAATGATAGAACTCGCCTCCGTCGAGAGGCACGATGGCCACCGTCAGATCGCGCAGTTCGGGCACATCAATGTCGGGGTTCGTGCCGAGCGAGCGGCCAAACTCTCCATAAAGGTCATATTCCTTCAGCTTGCCGTCGGGCCCGGTGGCATATTTGCAGAGCAGCTCCACAGCCCGGTCGCTCAGCAGCCACACGCCTATGTCGGTCAGAAAATAGCCCGACTGCAGGAGCTCGCCGAGCTTCTTGACCGACGGCTTTTGCAGCATGCGGTTGAGTGTCGACGGGTTTTCGCGGGTGCTGTAGAACACGCCATGGTGCGAGGCGGTGGTTTCGGGCAACCAAAGGCCATAGCACACGACGTCGGCATCGGGCACCGGCGCGAGTGCCTGACTCGCGCGGATATAGACGTCGCCGCTGACAATCATTGTGTTCAACCCCTCCGGGGCCCGCTCCATGATGCGCTCATAAAGCGGCAACTGCAGGTCGAGGAGCGTTTGCGAAAGTTTCTGGCCCCTCTCCCAGCGGAACACGGGAACCGGGGTGAGAACCTTGCCTGACGGAGCGTAGGCCGGGAGTCGCCTCCCCTGCCCCCCGGCATGGACTATGATGCGCCGCTCGCGGGGCAGCCATTCTGAAAGCGGGGTCGCTGAAGCGCCTTCGGCCCGGCGGCATTCATCGAGCACCCATGCTGTGCCACCACCGCTTCCGAGCCTCGACCCCACGGGGTCGTTTGTGCAGAAATATTCCGATTCAGCCAGGCCGGTAATCGCGTGGAAACAGCCCACGAGGTTCGGCGGCAGCGACAAAAGCTTTTTGCTCATATAAGTCAGACAAATATAATTAGTTGTTGCACAAAGTTATCAAAATCCGGCATCATCACCAACGTCACTTCTACATTACGCCACGGGAATCATTTTGCCAACGGACGTTTTGAGAAGCGCAATTTTGAATGATACAGGGGGAAATTCAGGGTGAGGATGGTGCCTTCGGCCGACACATCGGCGGTAATCTCCTCATAATCGGCATTGAAGCGAGAGTCGGTCCACTCCATTGAGTAGTGGTCGGCAAAAATCGTAGGACGCAGCCGGCCTTTCCTCATCCCCTCGCGCCAGCGCGAAGCGTCGACCTTCGCACCACCAAGGTATATGATGTCGTAAGCTTTGGCTTCGGTCGCTGAACGCACTATCGCCAACTCATAGAACCCGCCGGGGATGGCCCATGCGGGGTCGTTGTCGCGGTCAAGGAAGCTCCAGAAGCCCTCGACCGGATCGCCCGACTTGGAGAAATAGGCGGCAAGCGAGTCAATGGTCCAATGAGTCATAAGCGTCTGCGAATAGTCGGGAAACCGCTTTACGCAAAACCGTCTGATATACATAGGTTTGCTAACCTGCAGGCGAAGCGAGTCAATTTCGCTGTCGAGCTTGAAACCGCCCGCAGGGGTCAGGCGGTCGCCGCCGATTTGAAACGACAGATTTCCGTCGGCCCACTCGGCCAGAAGCGAGTGAATGCCCCCCGACGGATGTATATCGCGCGAAGTGTAGAAATCCACCAGGCATACGTTTGCCCCCGATGTTGTGGCCGAATCTACTTTTAGACGCAATGCAGGCTCCTCGAATCCGGCCGTGGCAGGGTCAGCGGCGATGGACAACTCAGCCCGGCACAGTTCGCTGCCCCCGTTGCCCACAAATGTCAAAACCGCCCGAGCTTTGGCCGCCTCGAGCGCCTTGCGGGGGAAATCGACTGAAAGCCCCACCGAGATGCCCCCGGCGGCAGAATCAACGGCCACGGAAAAGCATTCGCCAGGCGCGAGCCGGAAATCATCGGGATCACACACAACCTCGCAGTCGCGGGCATTGAGCGCGAGGCTACTGAAAATGAGCATCAACGCGCTCACCAAACGATATTTAATTGAGTCACGCATCGCTTGAACTGCCCATTTTGGAGCACATCCGGGAATAAAGATGAAGCACCTTGTCGACGAACCCCCACTCCGAAAGGTCGTGTTCGAGCCACGCGATGGGTATGCCTCTCTTTTCCATGCCGCGGAACCAGGTCATCTGCCGTTTGGCAAACTGGTGGATGGCGATTTCGAGGCGCTCGCGCATCTCTTCGCGGGAAATCTGCCCGGTGACGTAGAGCGTCACGAATTTGTATTCCAACCCATAGTAGATAAGGTCGTCGGCGGGAATTCCCCTCGCCAGCAACGTCTCAATCTCCTCGATCATCCCGGAATTAAGGCGGGCGTCGAGTCGGTCGGAAACGCGTTTGCGACGTGTCTCGCGGTCGATGGAAATGCCGACAACCAACGCCGGGCGCGGTGATGGCTCAGTGGCCCCGCGCGCCTCATCGGGATGGTCGGCATAATATTTTTGAATCTCGATGGCGCGGATTGCCCGCTTGCAGGAGTCTACGTCGGTCACATTGTGGAGCGTCTTCATCGACTCGAGAATCGAAGTGAGTTCCTGCAACGTTTTGCCGCTTAACTCCTTGCGAAGTTCGGGATTTTCCGGCACCTCGGGGAGCGCCGTACCTTTCAGAAACGACTCGACATAAAGCCCTGTGCCACCGCAGAGAATCGGCAGATTGCCGCGCCTGACAATATCATCGCACGCCGATGCCGCATCGCGGAGAAACTGGAAGAGGTTGTATTTGGTGCCCGGCTCGGCAACATCGATAACGTGGTATGGCACATCGCCATACTCGTCGAGGTCCTTGCCGGTGCCGATATCCATCGATTTGTAAACCTGGCGCGAATCACCGCTGATGATTTCGCCGCCCAAATGCTCGGCGAGGCTCACGGCGCGGCGGGTTTTCCCCGTGGCCGTAGGGCCGACAACGGCAATGAGCGGGCGAGCGAAAGTTCCTTCTGCCGTAGGTGCGTCGTTATTCATCGGTGAGTCAGGAAAAAACGCTTGTCAATTTGCGCCAAAGCCGGCGCACGTTGAAAAATGGGGAGTCTTGATTGAGCATCGACACCTCGAGCCAATGATGGTCGTTATAGTCAACATCCCACTTCTTGAGGTCACGAAGGCGGAACGTCGGGCGGTAATGCTTTATGGGATACAGGCGACGCCCCTCCCGGTCGTAGGTCTTCCAAGCCGAAGCTATGGTGTAGATGCGGTGTATCTCGGCACGCAGGCTGCGCGAAACAAGCCTGTGGTTGATAAATTGCCGCAGGCTGCCGAGATTGAACCATTCGCCGTTGATGCGCGAATCGACCACGTCGTCGGAATCCTTCAGGAATGCGAAAAAATGGAAAATGTTCTGGAAAGTCACATGGTCGGGACTCTCATATATAAGCCTTATTTCAGCATCCTTAATCCCGGTGCGGCTTCGAAACACCTCGGCGGCCTGCATGTCGCTGACGCGGAGGGTGTAGGGAAGCTTGACAACCAACGGTGTGTCGATATACTTTTTTGTGGCACCATTGCTGAAGCGCTCGTTCTCCGTGGTCATCGAGTCGAGCAGGATTCGGTCGTCGCTGAAGATGAGATAGCGCACGGTAGTGTTGCCGGGGTTGGAAACATAATGCCCCTCGTCGTTCTTGCAGTAGTAGGTCCAAAGCGAGTAGTAGCGCCATCCGAGGAAAGCGAGCGACAGCAGATACATCGTCATCGGCATCCACAGGAAGAAGAAAAGGTCGGCCCGATTGAGGTTTACGTTAACATAGTAGTTGAGATAATAAAACCAGTCGACAATCGTGAGGAACACCGAAAGCCACAGCAGCAACCTCGTCTGGTAGCGCCATTCGCGCTGGTAGAGGTCGCCGATGAACCCCAGCTCAACCGAGTTGCCGTAGCGGGCGTGACAGTTGGCGCAGATGCGCGGGGTGCGTTTATTGAACAGGAAGAAAACGTTGACAATCACAGTGAGCGGCGCGGTGGCGAGGATGGCGATAACCGGAACCGAGGCATCGTAGGGTTGGCCGGTCAGCTCGTGCAAGTCGGCGCGCTGTCCTAAGAAATAGAGCACCGAAACCAGCACGGCTGTAAGCAGCATCACTATCGACACCTCCTGCAAGAAACGGCCACAGCTCGGCACGCGGCGGTTGCTCTCATAGCGGCGTATCACTTGCAGAGTGAAATAGAACAGCACGTTGACGAGGGGCAACCACTGCAGATGTATCAGCGGGCAAAGCACCACGAGCACCGTCAGCAGCCCCACGGCCACCGCCCAGTTGCGCCACAATCCGAAAATCGCGGCCGTCATGCCAGCCCGTCGTTGTTGGGAATGGAACATAGTCAGTTAATTAGTTGACTCTCTTTGAGCTCAAAGATTCTGTCGGAAATATTCGAGCATACGGCCATAGACCAGCGCGCGGGCGTCGCAGCCGTTAATCGAATGGTTCATATTTGGAAAGAGCAACATGTCGGCATAGCGATGGGAACCTTGAAGCGCGGCCACATATTCCATCGTGTTGGAAAGATGCACGTTATCGTCCGCCGTCCCCGAAATTAGCAACAGTCGGCAATTCATCTTGTCGGTGAAGTTGATCGGGGCGCTTTCGCGATACCCGGATTCGTTTTCCTGCGGGGTGAGCATGAAGCGCTCCGCATAGACAGTGTCGTAGAACCGCCACGAGGTCACCGGGGCGATTGCCACAGCCGCCTTGTAGGGATTGGCTGTTGCCTGCACTGCCATGAGGGTTTCGTAGCCGCCGTAGCTCCACCCGGCGATGCCTATGCGCGAGGGGTCGGCAAAGGGGAGCGAAGCGGCGTATTTCGCCGCGGCGAGCTGGTCGATTGTCTCGTAATGGCCAAGACGTTTGTAAACTATGTCGCGGAAAGCGGTGCCGCGGCCTCCCGTGCCGCGTCCGTCGACGCAAACCACGGCGAAACCATTTTGCGCCGCGTAATAGTCCCAGTCCATCTGCCAGCGGTTCACTGCTTCCTGCGAACCGGGACCGCTGTACTGCCACATGATCACGGGCGCTTTGCCGCTGGCTCCTTGCGGGCGGATCATATAGCCATTCAGCTCCACGCCCTCGGCTGTCGTCATAGTGAAAAACTCCTTGGCCGGAACCGAGGCATAGCGGGCCGCATAGGGCGCGTTGTCCTCCAGCACCCTCACCTGCTTGCCTTTGGCATTATAGAGCGTGTAGACCGGCGGGGTAGCTGCATTGGAGTAATTGATTACAAGGAAATTGGCAGACGGGGCGACCGTGGCAGATGCCCAACCGTCGACCGGCGTGAGGTCGTCGATTTTCTTGCCCTGCGGGTCAATGCGGCTCACAATGCGGTTCACGGCGCGGGGGGTACGGCATGCCTGGCTGGGGCGGGGCACCGACTGTATGTAGCGGTTGCCCTGAGCGTCGGCTCCGTAATAAGCCGTCACATCGTAGTCGCCCGAAGTCACCTGGCGCAGGAGCTGCCCTTCGTAGCTGTAAATGTAGAGGTGGCTCCAGCCCGAACGCTCAGAAAGGAGCGCTATGCCGCCGGCTTCAAGCACCATATCCTCGTAGAGCGCCGGATTGAGCCACGCCCGCGATTCCTCAACCAGCAACGAACGGCTGACGGTCGACTTCGGGTTGACCGAATAGAGTTCCATGCGATTTTGCGCACGATTGAGGGTGCTGACTATGAGCCGCTCGGGCGAGTTGCCGAACTCGATGCGCGGTATGTATTCAATCTGCGGGTCCTTGAAGGCTATTTCCTTGATTTTACGGGTTTCCACATCATAGCTGTGGAGTGTTACCACCGAGTTCTTCTCGCCGGCCACAGGATATTTGTAGCTGAACCGGCCCGGGTAGAGCTCGAACTCGTTTTTTGGCTCGCACCAGCCCTGGTAGAGCGAGAAGGTGAACGTGGGCACATCGGTTTCATCGTAGCGCAGATAGCAGAGCGTTTGCGAGTCGGGCGACCACGCCATTGAGCAGGATGTCGAGAATTCCTCCTCGTAGGTCCAGTCAGGAATGCCGTTAATCACCTTCCCGAGGGCGCCGTCGGTCGTGACCTCGACCTCAGTGTTGTAGTCCCATTTGCGCAGGTGTATGTTGTTGTCAGTCACGAACGCCACCATGCGGCCATCGGGCGAGAACACCGGCGACTGCTGCAAACCGCCGTTAAGCCCCAAGGGGCGCAGGATGTTGCGCTTGATTTCGAATATATAATAAGGTGCCTTGAACGAACGGCGGTAAACAGGTTGCTTCTCGCCGCACACGAGCAGCTTGCTTCCATCGGGCGATAGAGTGAAATCAGTGATGCGGGCCACGCTCGCCTCGCGGGTATGGGCGGCATCAAACACGGTTTCAAGCTCCTTGCCGGTAGCGGTGTCAAACCGGCGCACCTTGGTGCCGTCGGTATCGAGCAGGAGATAGCTCAACCCGTCGGGCATATAAACGAAGCTTTTAGGGGCTTCGGGGCGGTTCTGGGGATAGACGTATTTCGCGATCGCGTCGGTGTTGATGCTTTGCGCTCCGGCAGCCATTGTCGCTGCCAGGAAAAGGGAGGCGGTTATGTGCCTTATGTTCATTGCGTTGTTGATATATCGTTATTGTGGTTTAAGGAAGTACGCTCACCATAGGAGCATCTGGGCCGGCGACTCGGGTGGCTGGCGGCGAGCGGGCTCCTGATAGCCAAACTCATTGGCGGCATTGGCCGCATCGGCCTCGGCCTTCGCTTTGCGCGACGATGGAGGCGTGGCAATGAGCCAGTTAGTGCTGTCAAGGCTCTCGTCAATAGCTGAGATTTTCGGTTTGTCGGCAGTTTTCTTTTCGCGGCGGGCGCGGGTGCGCGGCGCGGGTTTTGCTGGCTCGGCATCGGCCACCGCGAGCGCGTTGGCAATGTCGTGGGGGTCATCATCAGCGGGAGCGAACTCTGCGAAATCGTCGAGCAGCGATGGCGTGTCGTAACTTGGCTCGGCCATGGTAGTTGCTGCCTCTGCCGCCTCGGTTGCCTGGGAGCTGTCGCCGGTCGGCTGAGGCTGCTCGGCGACGGCCTCGGCAACCCGCACCTCGCGCAGACGGTCGATTTCCGACCGCAGCAACGCCTCGCTCTGGGCTTGATGGTGGAGATTGGTCTCAATGGTCTTTCTGAGCGAGTCGGTGAGGTCTTCAAGCCGGCGTTTCTCGTCCTCTACCTGCTTGACGCGCGCTTCGCTCTCGGCCAGCAGGCCGTCCTTGGCCAGCAGGTCGGCATTGAGGGTCCTGATGACGGTTTCGTTGTCCGCGATTGTTTCGCGGAGTGTGGCGAGTTGGTTATCGTTTTCGATTTTATCCTTCTCAAGGAGTTGGAGCTGCTCCCTCACTTCTTGAACGACCTTTAACTGCTGGCGCGCTTTGGCAAGTTGCGCCTTGAGCTCGTCGGCCTGTTCTCGCGCGGCATCGCTCTCCAGCTTCATCTGCTCGGCAGCGGCAACAGCCTCCTCCGCGCGGGTGTTGGCTTCCTTGGCTTTGGCTTGAAGATCATTGACAAGCGCCTGCGAGAGCTCGTTGGTAGCCTCGGCTTGCGACGCGCTGAGATTCAGCGTGTCAATCTGCTTCTGTCTTGCCTCGACTTCGCCCGCGAGACGAGCGACCTCGGCTTTAAGGGTGGCAAGTTCTTCCAGGGCGGCCGCATCGGTGACTCCGCCGTCATGAACCGCGCAAACGCGCAGCTTGTTGACCAGACTTTTGTTTTCGAGAAGATATTGCTCGTTTTCGGCTTGAAGCGAGTCGATTTGCTTTTCAAGGTCGTGGACGCGCTCACTGAGAGCGCGTTTCTGACGCTCGGCGCTGAGTTGCTGCCTTTTAGCCTCGGCGCCATCTTCCTCGCCCTTGCGCAGCTTTTCGCGCATGTTCTCAAACTGGCCGTCGAGCACCGACTTTTCGCGGGCCCAGCGGTCGTCGTAATCGCGACGGGCTCGCCGCTCAAGGTCGGCAAGATATTGCTTCATGCCGTCGTCGAGGGCGTTAAGCAGATAACGCTCCTGCTCCTCGGGGTTGACCGCCGAGGATATAAACGCCGGGAGCGACTCGTTAATGAGCATCACCGCGTGGCGGAAAATCAGCTGGCGGTTTGCTTCGTCGGCCTTCTGGACCGCCTCGGCATCCGCGATGGCGACGGCTTCGGCATCGACATCCGGCTTCGGGCCAGCCTCATCATGCTGTGGAGCCGTCAGGCGGTCCTTCAGCGGGGTGACCGTGGCATCAATTCCCTCCGAAAAATCATCGTCGAGTTCATCGGCCTCAAATCCGAACGCCCGTTTTAACGACTTGAAAAAAGCCATATATTATTAGCTCTGTTAGATTTGCGTTGGTATTCTGTTACAGCGCCAAGGGTTTTGCGCGGAATGCCCGCGCCTGGCGACACTTATCCGACAAAATTAGCAAAAAACTGCGACCCGCGGGCAATCCTATCGCCACAAAATGGCCCTCTCTCCTTAATAAATAAGCCGAAGGAGCCTCTGCCGCACTCCCCCACCCCGCCCTAAAACCACTCTTGGCAAAAAGGCGGCAAAAAAATGGCCGAAAAATTTGGCAATCTCGCGAGAACTCCATACCTTTGCATCGCTTTTGGGAACGAGGGGCGCTTAGCTCAGCTGGTTCAGAGCGTCTGCCTTACAAGCAGAGGGTCGGGGGTTCGAATCCCTCAGCGCCCACCACTCAAATTCCCTTTACGCCGCGTTTCGGCCCTGGAGTGGGCAGCTTCGCCTCCTCGCAGAGAGGGACAAAGTTCGGCCTTGAGCCTCAAGCTCGCCGACCACCGAGAAACCGACGTTGAGGACAACTCGTTACCAAAAAGCTTTATATCGGGCGCTTAGCTCAGCTGGTTCAGAGCGTCTGCCTTACAAGCAGAGGGTCG
>CAYTBH010000033.1:0-20291 GCA_964435935.1 uncultured Alistipes sp. | reverse complement strand
CGCCCCACGCGCTCTCGATCGACGACCGCGACACCTACGCCCACACCGCCAAGGTAACCCTCATCGACAACCCCGCCTACAACGCTTCGCGCGGAGCCCGCAAGACTCCCGCCGAGATGGCCGCCCGCGGCGAGCTGATGATGTCGACCGACGGCAAAATCTACGCTAAGGCCTCCAATGCGACGCTCAACGGCTCCACCTGGACCGTCGGCGGCCTCGAAGCCGGAAAAACCTACTATTTCCGGGCGACGGTCGACGAGCTCCCCTCGGTAGCTCAAAAAACGACCACTGAAATCGAAGCCCCAATCCCCGGCGGAGACCTCGACTTCGACTGGACCACCTTAAGCTCGGGCAAATACTGGTCATTCGTCAAGCCGGCCGGAAATTGGGACACCCTCAACGGACGCACAACCTCGCAGAAGAACGGCACCGACGGCACCACCTACTCCTACGTCTGCATTTCGGGCACAATCCAGACCAACGACTCGCATAGCGGCTCGGCAGCGCTCGTACGCACCGTGGGATGGGGCAGCGGCAACACTGCCGCCTTATTCAGCGGGATGGGAACCTGCAAGCATGTGACCGCCGGCGAACTCTATCTTGGCGCGGCTAACCTCGACAACGTCGACGCGGCCCCAGCCTACGGCATCGAATTCGCCTCGCGTCCCAAATCGGTTTCTTTCTGGTATAAATACGCTAAAAAGGCCGACGCAGACCAGGGGTTTATGGAAGTGACGCTGTTCGACGCTTCGGGCAACGTGATTTTCACCGACAACAAAACGCTGACCGCGACAGCATACACCCAGGAAACAATCACATTCAGCTATCCCGCGTCCTGCGAGAAAGCGGCCAAAATGTCGATTGTGTTCCGCTCGTCGAACCAGGATGTCAACAACCTGAAAAATGCCACATGGCTCACCCCGCCCCCGGCAAGGAACCTGGGCACCGGAACCTACATGGGCTCGCAGCTTTATGTCGACGAAATCGTGGCAGCCTATTAACACCCACTCCTGAAACCGAATACAATTCACCCACATGAAAACCAAGATATTCAACATATTGGCATCGGCAACGATAATCGCAGCGGGATTCACCTCGTGCAGCGACTCCTGGGAGCCTGATGTCACCAAGAATGCCGGCTCCGGGGTGGGCAAGCTCCGCACCGCGTCGCTCGGCGTCGAGGTGACCAACGGCGAGAAGCTCATCCGCGACGGCGTTGCCCCCGACCTTAAAAAAGCATTGTCGCGCGAAACCATCGACCTGTCGAACTACATCGTGACAGTCACCGAGCGCGGCAGCGAAACCCCGGTGGAGACCTGGAAGCTGGCAGAGATGCCCGAGCTCCCCATCTTCGCCGTTGGCGACTACACCGTTCACGTCGCATCGGCCGAAGCCCCCGAACCCGCGGGGTGGAACTGCCCCTACTTCACCGGCTCGCAGAACTTCACAATCGCAGCCAACAAGGTGACCGACGTTGAAACCGTTGTGTGCACCCTCGAAAACATCCGCGTGACGGTGGTGTTCAAGCAGACGCTCCTCAACGCCGCCGGCGACGACCTGAAAGTAGTAGTCACCTCCGAGGCCGGAAACAGCCTCACCTTCACCCGCGACACCCCCGCGACCGATGCCGGCTACTTCGCTTCGACCGAGGACGAGAACCAGACCCTCAAGGTGGCTTTCTCGGGCACGGTTAACGGCGCGCAGGAGAATTTTGCCAAGGCGCTTGTCGACGTGAAGAAGGGCCAGCACCGCCGCATAGTGTTCGGCCTCACCATCAACGACGCGCTCTCGCCCGAGGAACAGGGCGTGATTACCGTCGAGGGCTCGCCCATCTCGGTTGACACCTCGGTGATCGAGGAGGACCTCACCACAGTGAACAACGACCTCGAAGAGGAGATTCTCGACGCTTCGGACCGCCCGGGCCACGAAGAGCTCCCCGAGGAACCGGGTCCCGACCAGCCCGGCCCCGACGACCCCGCGACGGAAACCATCAAATTCGAGAGCCCGACAATCAACCTCGCAGGAGTCAACAAAGTGACGGACTTCTCAGACGAGAATAGGCAACCGACTCAGGAAGCGAAAGTGTTCATTACCTCCACAGAGGGTATTGCCAACTTGATCGTTGAAATAAAAGCGTGTGAAGACCTTGCCGGAGTACTCGCGTCAATGGGTATGGACAAGCCTTTCGATCTCGCATACCCCGGTGAGCTTGAAGGTCAGTTGAAAGAATTCGGATTCCCCCTTGGCAACGACGTCATAGGGAAGAACGCCGTCACTTTCGACATAACCACATTTGTTCCCCTGCTCGGGATTTACCCCGGAGCCAACACCTTCACCATAACATTGGTTGACACCAAGGGGAACGAGAAAGCACAGAAACTGTTATTTGAATAAGGAGGACTGACCAATGAAAAAGATACTGATTCTCAGCATGGCAGCCCTCGGGCTGGCCTTGGGCAGCTGCTCCGACGACTCGAAATACGACCTGGGCAACGGCTCGGGCGAAGGACGCGTGATGCTGCGCACAACGCTCAACACCGACACACAGAAAGCCATCAAGTCGCGCTCAATCAAAACCACCGACGAGCTCGACCAGGAGGCAATGATTTGGATTTCAAACGAAAAGGGACTCGTGCGCCGCTACAATGGCAAGAACGAGATTCCCGCCGGGGGTGTCACGCTCCTTGCCGGCAACTATGTGGCCGAGCTGTGGGCCGGCGACTCTGTGCCCGCCTCGTTTGACCACCGCTACTTCAAGGGCATCGAGGAATTCACCGTCGGCAACGGCACCATCAGCCAGGTGAACCTCGTGGGCCACATCGCCAACGTTGTAGCAAGCGTGAAAATCGAGGATGGCGCGGCCGACGCGCTCTCCGACATTTCGATGACCGTGGGCCACAAAACCGGCTCGCTCGAATTTGCCGGCGAAACCCTCGGCCTCAAAGGCTACTTCATGATGCCCTCGATCGACAAAGACCTCGCCTGGACCATCAAGGGCACCACCGCCGACGGCTCGGAGTTCACAAAGTCGGGCACCATTGCCGACGCGAAACCCCGCACCGAATATGTGCTCACCGTTAAGCACGACCCCGGCGTTCCCGATGAAATCGGCGCGGCGTTCATCACCGTGCAGGTCGACGAGAACCCGCTTGAAGAGGTCGAGGACGAGTTCACGCTCCTGGCAGCTCCCTCGATTTCGGGCATAGGCTTTGACCTCTCGAAGCCCGTGATCGGCGAGCCCGAAAAATTCACCACCAAGTCGGTGTGGGTTGCCGCCACAGCTTTCCTCAGCAAGATGGAAGTGCGCTGCGACGCGTTCGCCACCCTGCTTGGCGTCGGTGGCGACGACTTCGAGATTTTCGGCATGGAGCCCTCGGTTGAGAGCGCCATAAACGCAGCCGGCGTGCGCTGGACCTACACCACCCACGACGACACTAAATTCTCGGAGCTCAAACTATCGTTCGACAAAACGCTCCTCAACCGCCTCCCCTCGGGCGAGCACGCGGTGTTCATCTCCGCGACCGACGAGAACGGCAAAACCTCGCAGGCTACCCTCAACGTGATGGTTTCCGACGCGCTCGTAATGACCGTGCAGGTTGACCCCCTCGCACCCACCACTTGGGCCCGCAAGGCCACCCTGAGCTCGACAATCATGAAGGAAGGCTCGACCGGCTTCGGCATCCAGTATCGCAAGAAGGGCTCGCAGCAGTGGACCCAGGTGGCATCGGCCGACGCATCGGGCGCTGTCAACTCGGAATACACAGTGGAACTCTCCGACCTCGAGCCGGGCACCACCTACGAATACCAGGCCTACTGCGACGACTTCGTGTCGGGCGTTACCTGCGACTTCACCACCGAGACTGCCGCGCAGCTCCCCAACGCCGGGTTTGAGGAGTGGGGCACCAGCGGCAAAGCTGTGATTCCCGCGGCATCTGAAAAAGCCCAGTTCTGGGACACCGGCAACAAAGGCTCGGCAACGATGAGCAAGCAGGTTACCGACAAGTCGACAACCTACACCCACGGAGGAAACTACTCGGCATATCTGAAGAGCCAGTGGGTGGGATTGTTCAACGTCGGCAAATTCGCCGCAGGCAACATCTTCGTCGGCGAGTTCCTGGGCACAGAGCAAACCTACTATGGCATCCTGGGCTGGGGACGACCCTTCTCGAGCCGCCCGCGCGCACTCCGCGCCTGGGTGAAATATACTCCCGGCACTATCGACTATGCCGAGGAAAACTCCCGCGGCCTCAAGGTGGGCGACCCCGACGCCGGCATCATCTATGTGGCCATTCTCAACGGCAACAATAAGAAAGATGAAAGCCTGGGCACGAAATGGCCTTGCGTGGTGCGCACCCTCTCTCCCGCCAAGGTGTTCAGCAAGAACGACCAGAACGTGATTGGTTACGGAGAACACCTGTTCAACAAGGCCACCGACGGCGACGGAATGGTGCAAATCGAGATTCCTATCAGCTACGACGGCTATCCTGCCGACAAGGCTGTGAACATAATCTGCGTGGCATCCGCCTCAATTGGCGGCGACTACTACACAGGCAGTACCGCCTCGGAGATGTATCTCGACGACATCGAGCTGGTTTACTAAGAATCCACGGGGTGTAATTAACCCTGAAGCATACCGATTAGACATTTGACGCTGTGGCGGAACGCTAAAATCCGCCGCAGCGTCATGTTTTTATGGTATTTTTAGCGCAACCCTCAACACCGCGGCAAGGAGAAGCCGCAAGCATCCCAAGGAGCAAGCCAGGCGCTAAAACGGGCACATCTACGCTTCGCAAGGATATTTAACAACGAAAATCTTTGATATTTACGGCAAAATTGCTATCTTTGCGCCGATAAGCCAAAATTCTTTTCATTTAACCAAAATTCCCGTATAACCAAACAATCCAACACCTTAATTATTTCAGAATGTCAGCCCGCTTCCGTCCATAGGAGGCAATCGGGGTGGCACGCCTCTTAACCAAACCGAAATTATGAGAATAGATAATCGATTCATCTTACCTAATAAATATTTTACCATGCGAAAAAGCATTCTTCTTTGCGCGGGTATCGCGGCTTCAATGGCCGTGCCTGCCTATGCCGCAGAGGCTGGCCAGTATCCCATCAACTACGAACCGAGCCAGACCATCGACACCTCGGCACGCTCGCTGCAGGGGGTGAAACTCACCTCGCCTTCCGACGGCACGCAGCAAATCTACGTTAACCAGGAGAAAGACCAGCTTCTCTACCACGACGCTACCGACAAGTGCTTCACCGCCGGCGTGGGCGAGGATTTGTTACCCTCGTTCAACTGGACCGGCTCGTGGATGCACGGCTATGTGTACCTCGACCGCGGAAACGACGGCCAGTTCGACTACGTTCTGACCGAAATGCCTCAGGGCAATATCGTGGAGATGGGTGACATTATGGCATTCTCCAACTATAACGGCTTCAACAGCGTTGGTGCAAAAACCGATAACGGCAACGTGGGGGTAGACACACCTAAATTCAAGCTTCCCGCTGACGTGACTCCGGGCCTTTATCGCATGCGTTACAAGGTCGACTGGCAATATATTGACCCGGCAGGCCGCCCCGGCGATGTCACAACCTCCAACTCGATCATCGCTAACCGCGGCGCTATTGCAGACGTAATGCTCTACGTTCACCCCGCCGAAAGCGGCTTCGAGGTGAATGTTCAGAACGGTACCGTTACTGACGCTGACGGCAACGCCTTAACTGATAACTCAATTATCTCCGGCACCGAGTTTGCAGTACTCGCCACACCAGATGCTGGCTACCGCATTGGCTCTGTAACCATCGAAAGTGGCTACAATTTCGAAAACAACGATCTCAATTTCGCCAATCCGGCAGTGCTCCACAAAGTGATTGAAATCCCGGTGGAGGAAATCATCGACAACATCTTTACCATTCCCGCTTCGAGCACATACGGCAAGGTAATTCTCACGGTGAATATGGTTGAAGGCACCGACCCCACACTCGCATACTATCCCTGCGAGCTTGAAGGCTCGAAAGCACCTACCCAAGGCATCACATCCGTGAACATCAATGGCGAACTGAATGTAGCAGCCGACCAACGTCACATCTTCATCGACAGCGCACCCCTGGGGGCTGAAATCGGCAAGACATTTACCCCCGCCATCACCTACAACGGCTCTGCAGCTAAAGTTAACTTCTACATTGACTACGGCCAGACAGGTGAGTTCAACGCCTCTGACATCGTTGCGTCTGGTTCTCCTTTGGCCCTTCCCGCTGTGACCATCCCCGCAGAAACCGAGCCTGCCGTATATCGCGCCCGAATCGAGGCCGAAGGCGACTGCGCTGTCGACTTCCTCCTCAATGCACACAATGCCAGCGGCAACATCTATGTGGAGCTGCTTAACGGCTCAATTACCGGCGCTAACGGTCAACCGTTGCCCCTGACCGCGGCCTATGGCCAACCCCTTACACTCACCCCCGCCGCCACTCTTGAAGGCTTCGAGGCTGAAAATGTAATCGTTCGCCACGGCCAAAACGTTAACGGCCGCCAATATATCCGCGGCAATCGCCAGTGGGAACAGATTGAAATCCCCGCCGGAGAAAGCTCAACACTTTCCGCCGACGAAGTCGATGGCACAATCCTCGTAAAGGGTGATTTTGTCGAAAGTGCCAACAGCGAGTGGACCCTTATCTGGAGCGACGAGTTCGACGGCGAAGAAATGGACCTCAACAAATGGGGCTATCATGGCCGTATGGCATCGGTTTGGAACCGCTTCTGCGCGATTAATGACGAACGCGAGGTTGTCAACAAATTCGAGGATGGCATGTACCGCTCCTATTGCATCAAGACTCCTGAAGAATTCAAAACAACTGACAATGTTGACATGATTTCGGGTGCGATTTACTCTGCTGGCAAGTTCTATATGAACGGAGGCTACATCGAGGCACGATGCAAAACCCTTCCCCACAAAGGCAACTTCCAGGCATTCTGGATGATGCCCGTCGACCAGTCGGCCGGTTGGCCCGCTTGCGGCGAAATCGACATCTGGGAGCAGATTGACGAACAGCAGGTCGCCTGCCATACACTCCACCACGCTTGGAGATATCCCAACAACGCAGATATCGTGACGAAGTATGGACGCATCCGCGTTGACTGCCCCTACAGTGGTGGCACCACCAACGGTGTAGACGCGGCTCTGTGGCACACCTTTGGATTTGAATGGGATGCCGACAATCTTATTTGGTATGTTGACGGCAAGAAAGTTGCCCATGCAGTGAACCCTCACTACTCAACCGGCAACTGGACCGAAGAGGTTACTTGGCCTTTCAACAAGCCCTACTATGTGATCTGCAACCAGTCGGTAGGCAACGGCTCGTGGGCAGCGGCTCCCGACCTCAAATTTGAATATCGCACCGACTTTGACTATGTCCGCGCTTATCAGAAGAAAGACCACCTGAACTACTACTCGTCGGCCGACGGCGCGGTTGCCGGTGTTGAAAGCGTGATTCCCGACACAGTTACCGGCGACGAAAACGCTCCCGTGGAATACTTCAACCTCCAGGGCATCAGCGTTGGCTCCAACCCCGTTCCGGGCGTTTACATCCGCCGCCAGGGTAGCAAGTCAGAGAAGATTCTCATCCGCTAAACGCGGTTGGTGTCAGCCTTGCTGACACACACTCCACCAATACCGACTCCGCCGGCACCGCTCGAAAGCGGCTCCGGCGGAGTCCTGTTTTTGGGTGTGACGCTGAATATTCGTATCTTTACACTCCGAAAGCGCTTCGACGCGATGCCGGTCCCGGCAATTCACAAAACCAAACCCTGATAACCATGTTCAACTCACAACAATTCCTTATCGCGGCGATAGCCTGCGCCGCTTCTGCCTCAATCGTTACTGCCGAAACCCTCGACCGCGCGTCAGCCCCGGATTGGCAACTTATTTGGAGCGACGAGTTCGACGGGAACGCCATGGACACCGCGAAGTGGGAATATATGCGCCCCGGAGGCTCCGTATGGAGCCGGTTTATCGCGCGGAGTGCCGATGCCCGCGAGGAAGTTAACCGCTTTGCCGACGGCTGCTATCAGTCATACTGCCTCGTGACCCCGCCAAGCATGGCCGAGGGGAACAAGGAGATGATTTCGGGCGCGATACGCACCCTTGGCAAGTTCAGCATGCGCGGCGGATATATCGAGGCACGTTGCAAGACCCTACCCCATCAGGGCAATTTCCCAGCGTTCTGGCTTCTTCCAGTCGACAACACGGGCGGATGGCCTGTGTGCGGCGAAATCGACGTGTGGGAGCAGATTGACGACGAGCAAACCGCCTATCAGACCCTGCACCACGCAATGCGCTACCCTAACCATCCAAGGTCGAAGAAATTCTTCAGCCCGGTGGCGGTCGACAGCACCTACACCGGGACCTCCACCCAGGATGTCGACGGCGCCCAGTGGCACGTCTACGCGGTCGAGTGGGATGCGGAACACCTCACTTTCTACATCGACGGGGAGGAGACCGCAACCATCAACAACCCCCACTTTGCCGAGGGAGCGTGGACAGAGACAGTCACCTGGCCCTTTGACAAGGATTTTTATGTAATCCTCAACCAGTCGGTAGGGAATGGTTCCTGGGCCAAAGACCGCGACCCAGGCTTCACCTACCGCACCGACTTCGACTACGTCCGCGCCTACCAAAAGAAAGCCGCCCTCGACTACTTCACCCCCGCCACCGGGCGCGTCACCACCCCCAAGGAGCAGTGACGCGACGCAATAAGGCACGGACGCACACAAAAAGCAGGGGCGCCCGGTAAGAGGCGCCCCCGCCAGGTTGGGGTCTATATGAAGAGCGGGTTGCCGAAAATTGGCTTTTTCAAATCCGCTGTGGAACGTGGTGGTTGATTAATCTTCGCGTCAGCTAAAGAGCCTCGGGGCGATTAGTAGTACCACTGGCAGGCAATCATGCGCAGGGAGTTGTCGCCCATGGTGCGCAGATCGTTGATCATGTTGTTGCGGCAGTTGACGTAAACCAGAGCCTGGTCGAAGGAAACGTCGAGCATAGTCAGCTGGTTGTTGTTGCAGAGCACGCGCTGCAAGAAGGTCTGGTTGCTGAGGGTCAACTGGGTAAGGTCGTTGTAGGAGCAGTCGACGAAGAGGAGCTGCGGGCAGTTCTCGACATTGAGGGTGGTGAGGTTGTTGTAGGAGCAAACCAGGTCGAGAAGGGCGGTGCAGTCGCGCATCGAAAGGTTCTGCATGTTGTTGTCAGAGCAGATGAAGGAGCTCAGCGCGGGGAGGCCGCTTACAATCATGTTGGAGATTTCGTTGTCGTCGACGTTGAGGTTCTGGAGGTTCTCAAGACCAACGAGGGTGAGGCCGGTGAGCTTGTTGTAGCCGCAGTAGAGGTTTTTCAGAGCGGTGCAGTTTTCAACCTTGAGGCTTTCGAGGTGGTTGCCCTGGCAGTTGAGGGTCTTCAGAGTGGCTGAGTTTGCCACGTCGAGAGCCACGAGGTAGTTGTTCGACACGTTGAAGGTGGTGAGCAACGGAGTGTTGCTGAGGTCGATTTCGGTCAGACGGTTCTTGTAGATGTTCAGCGTGTTGATGTTGGAGCAACCGGTGAGGTCGGCAGTCTTGATGAGGTTACGCGATGCGTTGAGGTTAGCGAGAGCCGCGTCGCCGGCAAGGTTGATCGAGGTGATTTTGTTGCGGGAAACGTTGAGGTTCTCCAGAGCGGTGAATCCGGCGAGGTTGAGGTCGCCAGCGAGGTGTTTGTCCTTCCACTCGATCGAGGTAACGTGGCCGTTTTCGATGGTCACGCCTTCCCAGGTGGAGGGGGTGTTGAGGTCGGTGATTTTGAGGGCTTCAGCGTTAGTGCCGTCTTTTTCAGCCGGCATCGACAGGAATGCTTTAAGCTGTTTTAGCTCATTCTTGTCAACTTTCTGAGCGAAAACCGTCATGCAACCCAGCATGAGAGTAATCATTAAAAATGCTTTCTTCATAATAATTTAGTTTAGTGCAAAGTGCTTTTTGTATGTTCGTATATTTATAACATCGAAGTTAGCAAAAAGGTTGATTGCGGCGCAAAAAATATTTAAAAATTTTTCAAATTTCACAAAAGCAACCTTTTGGGTGAGTGTCAAAGGCCCGGAATAGTCGGGTCGGGGAGCAGGCGGAAGGTCATGCGGTGGTAGGGGCTTGGGCCGTGGGCGGCGATTGCCGCGCGATGGTCGGCGGTGGGATAGCCCTTGTTACCGCGCCAGTTGTAGGCCGGAAATTCGGCATCGATTTTCGCCATGAACTCGTCGCGGTGGGTTTTGGCGAGCACTGATGCGGCGGCAATGTTGCCGAAACGCCCGTCGCCCTTAACGAAAGTATCAAACGGGAGGTCGCTGTAGGGCCGGAAGCGATTGCCGTCGACGATCACCCTGCCCGGTCGCCGGGCAAGCGCGTCGAGCGCCCGGTGCATCGCCTCGATGGAAGCGTGGAGAATGTTCATGGCATCAATCTCGGCCGGGGAGCACCATCCCACCCCCCAGGCGATGGCTTCCGCCTCGATTATGGGGCGAAGCAACTCGCGGCGGCGCTCAGAGAGCTGCTTTGAGTCGTTGAGCCAGGGATGGTGGAAGTCGTCGGGCAGAATCACCGCGGCCGCTGTCACCGGGCCTGCGAGGCAACCGCGGCCGGCCTCGTCGCATCCGGCCTCCATGGCCGAAAAAATATGGCAGTTGGGTAGCGAGAATTCTTTCGGTGTCATGGGAGACAGGTTCTCAAAGCGGTTTGCGGAAGGTGGCGCGGCGGCGGTGGAGCCGGTGGTCGAAATAGGCCCACTGGTTCTGCACCGCGGTGTTGTCTTCGAGCTCGAGGTTGGTTTCGGCGTGCTTGAACCCATACTTATTATAATAAGGTATCAAGTCGGCGAAGAGAAGGGCGTTCACACCCTTGTTCTGGTATTCGGGAGCCACGGCGATCAGCAGCAGGTCAACAGCGTCAGACTTGCCGCGGAGAGCCTTGAGCAGGTGCACCCAGCCGAAGGGGAACAGGCGTCCACCACTCTTGCGGAGCGCCTCGGAGAACGACTGGATGGAGATGCCCACGGCAATCAGCTTGTCGTTGGCGTCGGTCACCACCGTCACCAGGTCGAGATTGATGATGCTCAGATACATGTCGATGTAATACTGTATCTGGCGGGGCGTGAGCGGCGAGTAGCCGTAGAGCTTGTCGTAGGCGCGGTTAATGAGCTCGAAAAGAGCCACTCCATACTCCTCCTTGATTTTCTTGCGGGAGGTGTACTTCTTGACTTTGAGATTTTCGCGCCGCTTCACGATGTCGGCTATACGCTGGTATTTTTCGGGGATGTGCTCGGGCACTTTGACGAAATATTCCACCCAGCCGGCATCCTTCTTGAACCCCATGCGCTCAATATGCTCAACATAGTAGGGGTGGTTGTAGATGGTGGCCATGGTGCCCATCTCGTCGAAGCCGAAGGTGAGCATCCCTTCGTGGTCCATGTCAGAGAAGCCCATGGGGCCCACGATTGATGTCATCCCCTTGGAGCGGCCCCAGTCGCTGACGGCCTTGAAGAGCGCGTCGACAACCTCGGCATCGTCGATGAAGTCAACGAAGCCGAAACGGAGGTCGGCCGAGCCGGTGCGCCCGTTGACGATGGGGTTAATGATGCCGGTGATACGCCCTACGGGCTTCCCGTCGCGATAGGCCATGAAGCTTTGCGCCTCGCAATGCTCGAATGCCGGATTCTTGTCGGGCATCAAAGTGTTGATGTCGTCGGTCATCAGCGGCGGCACATAGCAGGGGTTATCCTTGTAGAGGGAGTTGCCGAACGCGATGAACTTGCGCAGGTTGCTCCTGGTTGGCTCGATTGGCTTAACTTCAATCATTTATGGGGGTTATGTAGTGTGATGAATTATTCAGTTGAGACGCGGGGGGCTCACCGACAGCCACCCGAGCACGCACGCCATAATCACCATGAAAATGGCAATCACGATGTAGAAGCGCTTGTTTGAGTGGCCGGAAATGGCCATGCGCACGTCGGTCACGTCGCGGAAAGGCCTTCCCTTGGGGTTGACGCATCGCTGGGCTATGCGGTGGAGCCGCGGGTTGCGGTCGCCGGTGGCGGCAAGCACCTCTTCGAGCACCCGGCCATAGCTGGCAAGGTCTTCTGAGATGTCGGCGGGGGTGAGGTGCGAGCGCTGGTCGAAACCCACGTCGATCACCTTGAGGTTCTGTATGTTCTCGGTGAAAATTATGGTTTCGGGGCGTATGGGGTGGTGCACGATGTGATTCTCCTGAATGTAGGCAATCGCGTCGAGCAGTTTATTGACCACCTTTTGCTGAATGTCGGGGGTCACCTTTCCCTGGTCGATGAGCGTGCGGAGCGAGTCGCCGTAAACATCGTCGGTGATGATGCAGCGTCCCAGACCCGGCACATCCTCGAAGTCGTTGATCATCACGATGTGGGGATGAGCCAGGTTATAGCGCACGTCGAACTCCTTCTCAATCATTTCGAGGAATTCGGGTTTATCGGCCAGCTCGGGGCGCAAGGTTTTGAGCATAACCCATTTGCCGTGTTTCTTGGCGGTGTAGACGAGGTAAAACTCCTCGTCCCATTTGGGGAGGTGCTCAATCTCGGTCCACTTTGGCTTGGTGTTGTCGGGCATCGCTTGTCAGAGTTTCTTCGCGGAGGGGGCCAGACCTTTGCGGGCCAGGAACTGGGCTTCGCGGGTGTTGTCGAAATAGAGTATGTGCTGGCGGTCGTTGCCGGGGAAAGTCACCTTGATGGCGTCGATTTCACCGACTTTAGTGCGCCCAATGATTACATTGATACCCAACACATTGCGCAGCAGGCGGCCTATGTCGCCCGAGGATATCACTTTGAAAGGCGACTCCGCACTCGTGCCGCGGCCGCTTTCGAGGATGGCAGTGGCAATCATGTCGCAGCGTGCGCCGAGGTTCCGCGCCCTCACTCCCGGGCGCTCCCCTGCCCCATGCTCCACGGCTGTGAGGGCCATAACGCTGAGATCGAGCGACATCGGGTTGACAACCAGCGCGTCGGGGGTAAGGCGGGCTACCGATTCGTAGTCCTTGACGTTGAATGCGTCAGTGATGTTGTCGAACGTTTCGCGCGGGTCATAGTCGGGGGTGAACGAGTAGCCGTAGTAAACGGTGGCGAGCTCTTGCGAAGTGAGGGTGGTGTCGCCGGCCACGAAGCGGTTCAGCAGCGAGCGGTAGTGGTCGGGGTGCATCGTCACCTCAACCTGCAACGCATTGTAGTCGACCGCCTTGGCGACCGAGAAGCAGGCCGCGAAAGCCAGCAGGAGAATAATCAGTGGATTACGTTTCATTTCTTCAAATTATCCGTTGATTGTCAATCGAGGGTTTTGCCCGCGATTTTCATGATTTTGCGTGGAATGTCGGTGTTGTCGCCGAAGCTGCCGAACAGCTCGGCACCACGACCGATGGCGAACACCGGCACCGGCGAGCCGGTGTGCTTTGTCGAGGCCCAGTTGATTCCCGCCTGGGTGTCGAGCGCTTCGAAAACAGCCGCGGTGAAAGCGTCAAAGTCGGCGTAGAGGGTCTTTTGGTCGGGACGGCTCACGTTGTGAACATAAATATCCTCGAACATCTGGCGCAAATGCTCTGTCTGCTCGTCGGTGAGCTGGGTGGCCTCGGTCCAGAAACCGAGGTTTTCGGTGAGATATTCCTTCATATCATCCCAGGTGTAGGCGCGGCGCGAGCGGGCCATCGCCTTGAAGTGGTCCGAGAAGGCGTCTTTCGAAAGGCGCTGGGCGGCCAGGCGCTGCGGATGCACGGCGTAGCCCGACGAGTTGTTGCCCACCGACATGCCGCCGGTCTCGTGGTCGGCTGTCACCACGATGAGTGTCTCGTCGGGGTGGGCTTTATAGAAATCGAGCGCTATGCCGAGGGTGGCATCGAAGTTGATGGTTTCAATGATGTTTGTGGCAGCGTCGTTGCTATGGCCGGCGTGGTCGATGTTGCCCCCTTCGACCATTACGAAAAATTTGTCGGGGCTGACGCGCTGGAGGTGCTTGACGCACGCCTCTGTGAGCGCCTGGAGAGTCAGCGCTCCGGGGATGGAGTCGATAGTGAACCCTATGTTCCAGTTGCGGGCGGTGTCGGGGCTGAGAACCAGCATACGGTCGGCAGTGAAGTCGGCGTTGTCGAGCCCGTAGGAAACACTCACCCCGTTGTCGGCAAACTCGGCGAGAAGCCCGTTGTCGCACCCCTGCTTATCCTTGGTGCCGCGCAACCCCGAACCGGCGGCAAACTGATAGCCGCTGGCAGCGAGCTGGCTCCCGATTTCGCGATACATGCCGCGGTGGGGCACATGGGCGTAGAAAGCTCCCGGCGTCGCGTCGTCGATTGCCACCGATGTTACGAGCCCTACGCCGTAGCCATCGTCGAAAAGCAGTTTGGCAATTGAGTTGACGGCAGTGGTGTCGGGTGTCACTCCGAGCATGCCGTTGATGGTTTTGCGGCCAGTCGCCAGCGCCGTTCCCGCGGCTGCCGAGTCGGTGACGTCTGACGAAGCCGAGTGGTTTGTGGCCATAGAGCCGAATGGGAGCGCTGTCATCGACAAATTGCCATTGCCGAGCACGCGGCTATTGTAGAGCTGCGCGTTGAGAACCTGGTTAACCCCCATTCCGTCGCCAATGAAATAGAAAATATACTTCGGGGCGGCTTCCTGGGCAAGCGCCTGGAAAGTCACTGCGGCTACGATAGCGAGCGAGGCAATAAGTTTGTTTACTCTCATGGATTTTGGATTTCCTTGTTGAATTTCAGCATATTGTCAATCAAGCCGCGGTCGTTGGCGAGGCGGGGCACTTTGCGCTGCCCCCCCAGCTTCCCTGTTGAGGCCAGCCAGCGGTCGAACACGCCCGGGGCTCCGACCACAATTTCGAGCTGGTCGAGGAAGATGCCTCCCGAGCGCTTTGCCTGATAGTCGGAATTGACATTCTGCAACTCGCGGTCGAGAACGGCCGCGAACTCGGCGATAGACTCAGGCTCGCGGGCGAACTCCACAAGCCACTGATGGCGGCCGCGGGTGCGGTCGCCCGCGTAGACTGGCGCGGCGGTGTAGTTGAGCACCTGCGCCCCGGTGACGCGGCATGCACGCTCAAGCGCGGTGTCGGTGTTGTGGACCATCACCTCCTCGCCAAAAGCGTTAATGAAGGCTTTGGTGCGCCCGGCAATTGTGATTGTCAAGGGATTGACGCTCTCGACGCGCACGGTGTCGCCGGTGCGGTAGCGCCAAAGGCCGTTCGACGATGTCACCAAAAGCTCGGCCACCATCCCCGGCTCAGCCTCCCACACAGGCACGGGGCGCGCTCCGCTCTCCTGCGGGAGGAGCTCGTAGAAATTGTCGGCGTTGAGCAGGAGCCCCATGGCCGGACTTTCAGGACTCTCCTGAACGGCGAAGAACCCTTCCGAGGCGTTATAGTTTTCCCAATATCGCATTTTGGAGGGGTCGGTGATGCGGCGATACTGCTCGCGGTAGGGGCCGAAAGCGATTCCGCCGTGGTAGAACACTTCAAGGTTGGGCCACACATCGTGGATTGTCGTCGCCCCGGCACGCTTCACGACCTCCTTAAGCACCGTCAGGAACCAGGATGGCACGCCTGAGATGCTGCGCACATCGGCCCGCAACGATGCCTCCACAAGGGCCGGGAGCTTCTCGTTCCAGTCGGCCATCAGGGCAATCTTTTTCGAAGGGATGCGGAAGAGGTTCACCAGCGGGTTGACGCGGTCAATGAGAGTGGCCGAAAGGTCGCCTACCCTCACCCCGCCACGCAGCTCAAGCTCGTTGGCAAAGCTGCCTCCGAGAATAAAGTTCATGCCACCTAACACGCGGCTTTCGGGGTAATTCTCCAAATATGACGCGACCGAGTATGACGCGCCGGCATAATGGCCCCGCTTGAGCCCTCGGGGCGTGATGGGGATGAACTTGCTTTTGCCATCCGACGTGCCCGACGATTGTGCAAACCGATGGCAACGGCCGGGCCACAGAACGTCGGCTTCGCCATCGACCATGCGCATGGCGTAGGGGCGAATGGCGGGATAATCATTTACCGGCACTGCTTTGAACCGCTCGTAGAGTTCGGCAGCCGTAGGGGCCGACGCTATGCGGGGCAATCCGCAATCAGCTCCGAAGGAGGTTTTGGCGCCTTGGGTCGCCAGGTCGCGAAGCAACGCAAGCTGGCTTTCCCGCGGGTCGCGGCGAGCCTCGGCCTCGGCCTTCGCGATGCGGCGGAAATATGGGCGCGATATGTTGGTGAAGTCAATCATCGGTATCGGACTGCGGTAACGGCACCATCTTTCAGGGCTTAACCTCGCGAATTTACCACTTTTTTCAGCCACTCCCCGCTCCCTACCCTTAAAAAAACAAAAACCCGCACTCACGACTTTAAAGGAAACCCCGGCACCGTCCGCCATAAAGCGGTCAGTGCCGGGGTTATTATGTCAGGTGGTCGCTGTTATCAGCGGACTATGAGCTTCACGGTGTCACCGTCGACAGTCACGAGGTAGATTCCGGGGGCTACGCTAACGCGTACAGCGTTGGCCGCAGCAGCGGTGTTGAACACCTCTCGGCCATCAGCGGCGCAAACCGAAACCAGCTTGCCACCGGCACCTTCAACCAGGATAGCGCCGGCATCGGCCCGGACACTCACCGCGGCAACCTCGGGAGCGTCGAGCGCCGAGGTGAGCGACACGCGGTTCGACAGGCGCGACTCCCCGCGGCTGTAGACCACCGACACGGCATACTCGTGGATGCCGTCGGCCGCGGTCTCGTCGCGGAATTTGGGAGTAGCAACCGGCTCGTCGTTGACGCGCTCGCCGTCGCGGTAGATGTTGTAGCCCACAACTTCAAGCAGCGAGGAGCAGTCGGCGGGGGTGAAGGTGATGTCGTCGACGAAGAGCATGAACCCGAAGTTGCCAACCGAGCGAATCGCGAAGCGCTTGGTGCCGGCGGGGAGCTCAACGAAGTACTCCGACCAGTCGGTAGGCATGGGGTCAACCTTGCCCAGGGAACGATAGTGCAGATAGGTGGGGTCGGGACCGCTTTCGGTGGTGATGAGCACCTCGAGCGCGTCGGGAGCCATATTGGAGTAGCCGCGGGCGAAGAACGACACCTCCGACGAGCCGGGAGCCACCTCGGGCGATATGAGCCAGTCGTCGTTGGCCGTCTCATAGCCGATACCGTGGTCGAGGCCGTAGCAATACATAGTGGCGAGGTGCTGATGGCCCGAGTGCGCGCGGTAGGTGAAGTTGAGTTTCTCGTAATCGCCGTCCATCACGAACCACGACTGCCGCGAGCCAGTGGGAATGCCGGGGAGCTCGATCGCGCCGTCGTTGGCATCCTCGATGCCGCCGATATATGCTCCGTCGGCATCGTGGAGTGTCCAATTCCAAAGGTTCGAATTGGCAAATGCGGGATAGCTTTCAAAGTCTTCGATAATCTCGAACGGCTCGCTTAAGGCGAGGTCGGGAGCCGACCAGGTGAGCAGCGGCTTCAGGTCGTCAACCGAGCCGGAGAGGGTCGTCACAACCGGGTAGTTGGGCACGCACACGTTCACCTGCGTACGACCCGAGGTGTTGTCGGCCTCGTTCTGGTCGCCGGGGGCGGTGATGCGGCACCAGTACTCGACCACTTCGTCGGAAGTTATGTCGCGCACGCAGTCAAAGTCAAACATCTGGGTCTCGCCGGGCTGGAGGGCGCGGCCGTTGCGGGTCTCAACCTTGTTGTCGCCGCAATAGAAGTCGAGCGTGTAGGGCTCCATCGGCTCGATGCCGGTGTTGCGCACGGTGGCGTATGCAATGAACTTCTTGTCGAGCATCACCTTCAGCGGGGCCGTAACCGACTCGGCGGTGAGGTTGCGGTCAAAGGTGGCATCGACGCGCAGGTTGTCGAGGGCGATGGTGAGGAAGTTCACAATGGTACCCTTAATTATGAGTTGCACGGTCTTCCCTTCGAGGCCAGTAAGGGGCACATTGATGCGCTGCCAGCCGTCGTCGTTGTACTGCGCCATGTTCACCGTGGCCACCACGGTTTTCTCCGTGCCGTCGAAGGCGGTAATCGTCAGTATGTTGTTGTTTATATCGTCGCTGGAACTGCCCTTCAGGTTGTAGGAGTAGAACGTCAGCGCGGGGTTCGAGAGCCCTTCGAGGTTGATTTTCGAGGAGTAGAATTCCGACTCGTCGCCGGCCTCGCTCCCTTCAAGCACGATGAAACCGTTGTCGCCATCCTGCGAGGTGATGTCAAACGTGTAGTCGTCGGAGAAATCCCAGGATGCCCCGGCGAAGCCGAAGAGGTTGTCGCTGTAGATGCCCCAGAAGTTAGTGAAGCGCGCGTTGGCAAACGATTCTGCGAAAGGTGTATCGTAGGCTTTGCCGACGGGCACGGCCTCGGGGGTCCACACCGCGCGGGCCTCGCCGCCCTCGGTTTTGGCCACAACGTTGAACTCGACGAAGCGGCGTTCCTCAGGTGAGCATGCCACCACTTTGTGCGAGGTGCCCTTCACATCGGCGCCAACCTGGGTCACCTCGGTTTTGCCGGAGGGGAGCGCGGCGCTCATAAACACATCGTAGCGTAGAGCCTCCTCGGTGAGGGGGGAGTTATTGTTGTCGAGCTCGGGAGCGTTCCAGGTAACTGTAACCTCGCCGTCGGTAGCGGTTTCGGCGGCGCGCACGCGCTCTACACGGTTGGGCTCATCCCAGCCGAGGAACACCGAGATCTCCATCGGAGCGCCGCTGCCTACCTCGTTGCGCGGGCGCAGAGTGTAGATGTTCACACCCTGGTGCCCCTCGGTGTCGGTATAGCTGCCGGAAGCGCCGGGAGCAGCCGTCGCGCTCCCTATCAGCGAGCCGTCGCGGTACACGTCGACTGCCGTGAGCGAAGCGAGCGCGGAGCCGTCCATCGCCTCGGTGGGAGCGGTGAAGGTGATTGTAGCGCCGTGCGAGCGGTCAGCAGCCGGGATAACCTCCATGGCTGTCACAGCCGCGGGAGCGCCGGAGGCCACACCCTCGGCAACGATGAACGGGCTGATATACAGCGCACCCGAGGTGCGCGGCGAAGTGGCGTGGAACCCGATGAAGTAAACGCCGTCGGCATCCACAGTCAGGTCGATTGTGCGCAGCTCAGCCCTGTCGGTGGTAACCTGGTATGGCTCCACAACAACGGTGGTCATGGCCGATGCGTCAGGGGAGGTTCCCATGCTCACCGAGAGGGTCTCAGCGTCGTAGAGCTTACGCGCACCGTAGGTAAACTTGTATATTTTTCCGGCTTCCATAGCCAGCGGGGGCGATATGAGCCAGTCGTTCTTGAGGTCGTCGGCCGAGGCGAGATTGTTCCAGCCGATGCGGGCGGCGTTGTCGATGTCGCTCGCCTCCCAGGTAAGGCGGTCGCCGTCGGCGTCAACCACCGTGAACCAACGCAGGGCGTCGCCCAGGTCGAAATCCTCCATATAATATGGTGTGACCGCGCCGATAATCAGGTCGGAAGAGCGACCAGCGCCCGAGCTCTCGCCATCCGAAACGGCTGTCACAGTGTAAGCTATCGACTTAAGCTCGTTGGAAGCGATCTGCTCGGTAAACGAGGTGGCTTCGAGGTTCTCGCCCACCACAACCTGATCAGGTATACGGGTAACAGTGTAGCGCACCGAACCAGCGGGGAGCGGAGTGCCGAAATCGGTGGTGGTCACCGGCGCCCATTCGAGCTTGGCGGTAGAGCTAGCGTAATCGTATGAGGCCTTAACCGCAGGTTGGGCGGGGCTGTCGACACCCACGAAGAGAATGACGGAAGCCTCGCGCGACGAGCCCTCGCTGTTGGAGGCGGTCACGCTTATGCAGTAACTTCCGCGCTCAAGGGTCAGCTCAACGCTCACCTCGGCTCCAGGGGCGGCTTTGCCCGAGGCTGCCACGGCGCCGTTGGCCTTCACCTCATAGTCGAGCTGGCCGGAGGCGCTCATTCCGCCCACCAGCTTCGAGGGCATGCGGAAGCTCACCGTGCCGCTGAGTGACGCGCCGGGGAACTCCGCTGCGAGCTCGGTCGGGGCGACGGGCACCTCGTCGATCAGCTCCTCGCGGGGTATGTAAAGGCCGTCGAAAAGCTCCTCGCCGGAGAAATGGCGCAGCTGGGTCGCGCTCCCGGTCGCGGGATCGATGCTCCAGAGGGCGCCGATGAAGTCAGCGTCAGAGGGGTTGGCAGCCATGGTGGAGTTCGCGGCGTAGAGTATCTTGCCCGACTCGGGGTCGTAGACCGCCGAACCCTGCCAGT
>CAYTBH010000032.1:0-20354 GCA_964435935.1 uncultured Alistipes sp. | reverse complement strand
GAGCTCATCGGCGCCCCCGACAAGATTGTGGATATCACCGTCGCGATCGACAAAATCGACAAAATAGGGCTCGACAACGTTAACGCCGAGCTTGCCGAACGCGGCCTCACTCAGGAGCAGATTGACACCTTGCGCCCCATTCTCCAGATTTCGGGCGACATTGACGAGCGTATGACCCGTCTTCGCGAACTCCTCGCTTCCTCCGAAGAGGGGATGCGCGGAGTCGAAGAGCTGCAGACGGTGATTGACGGCGTGCGCTCCCTCGGGCTCGATGCCGAGCTCGATCTCGACGTTTCGCTGGCACGCGGCCTGAACTACTACACTGGCACCATCATCGAGGTTAAGGCTGCCGACGTTGCCATCGGTTCCATAACCGGCGGTGGCCGCTACGACAACCTCACCGGTGTGTTCGGTATGCCGGGCCTGTCGGGTGTCGGAATCTCGTTCGGGGCCGACCGCATCTACGATGTGCTCAATGCTCTCGACCTCTATCCCAAGGAAGCCGGCACGGCCACCCGGGTTATGTTTGTGAACTTTGGAGGCGCTGAAAGCGCGGCAGCCATGAAGATGCTCAAGGAGGTGCGCTCTGCCGGAGTCCCGGCTGAAATATATCCCGATGCGGCGAAGATGAAAAAGCAGATGGGCTATGCCGATGCCCTCGGCATTCCGTTTGTGGCGCTCGTGGGTGAAACTGAGGCCGCCCAGGGGAAGCTGAATCTCAAAAACATGGCCACCGGCGAGCAGCAGCTGCTCACTCCGGCTGAAGCCGTGGAGCTGATTAATAAGAATTAAAACACTCTCCCACAAGAAATGAAAAAACTTTTAGCCATAGCGTTGTTGCTCGTGGCGTTCGGCGCGTCGCTGACTGCCAGGGGCGAGCTGCGCTGGGGACCAACTGCCGGTGTCGCGATTACAAACCTGAAGTACAAGCAGAATCTTTTCACCAAAGATCAGTGCGTCGGGCCGCAGGTCGGTGTCATGGGCGAAATGATGTTCCCGGGCATCGGTTTTGGCCTTGACTTCGGCGCGATGTACTCGATGGAGGGCGCGAGGCTCCACCTCGGCGAGCAACCCGTGTGGGGCGACTCTTACGACGGCCAGAAAGGTTATGGCACATCGCGGCTTTTCCTCCACATGATTGACATCCCCGTCAACGTGCGGTTCAAGTGGACCCGCATGAATGGTCTTGAAGAGTATTGGGCGCCCTACGTTTTCGGAGGCCCGGTGCTTTCGCTCCTTGTGGGTGAAAGCGACATAAAGGTGATTGACAATCCCTTTGGTTCCCTCGGGCTCCAGTGCGGCCTCGGATTTGAAATCAAGCAACGCCTGCAGGTTCAGGCCTCATATCTTTGGGGCATGACCTATTGCACCCGCATGGAAAAGCTGGTCGATGTTTCGGGCAAAGCCCGGGTGTGGTCTGTGCGACTCACATATCTTTTCTGACGCCATCGGCACCACCTCTTCTGACGCCATCCGCACCGCCGGGTCAGAGCGCCCTTTTCACTGTTAATAATTAGCGAAACCCTCTTCTCTCTGAATTATAATGCTATTTAATCAAATCTCCTCCCTTTTGCGCCGTGGCGCGGTGATAGCCGTAGCCGCGGTGTCGCTTACTTCGGCACAGCCTGTTTCAGCGGCGGATGCCGATAAAGACGGCCACTATTTCCCTTACCCGGTGCCACCTGAGAGTATGGCCACCCTTACCGAGCGTACCAATTTCCTCATCGAGCATTTCTGGGAGCGCTGCAATCTGAAGTCGGCGTTTTCGGCTAAGCAGCGTATGCGCGAGGCGTTTAACGACTATGTGACGTTCATGCCTTACGCGGATGCCGCGGTGGTCCATGCGTCGATCGACAACCTGATTAAGCAGGTTCAGAAGAACCCCCGGAATCTCCTCACCCTGGCCGAAATGGCTGAGGGCGCGCTCTATAGCGACACCGCGTCGGTGGTATGCGACGAGTGCTATCTGCCCTTTGCGAAGGCTGTTGCCGACAACAAGAAAATCCCGGCTGCCGACAAGGCCCGGTTCATCTATCAGGCGGGGTCGCTCCAGGGCTCGCAGGTCGGTATGGAAGCACCTGATTTTACGTTCACTACTCCCGATGGCGAGCAGAAAACGCTTTCCGAAGTATCAAAAGGGGCCTATGTGGTGCTCTTTTTCAACGACCCTGAGTGTGGCGACTGCGAGCTTGCCCGCGTGCGTCTCGCTGCCGATATGAATCTCAACGACCTGATTGAGGCCGGGCAGATTCGGGTTGTGAGCATTCTCCCCTCGGAGCCGTCAGACGAATGGCGCGAGAAAGCCGCCTCGTTCAACAAAAACTGGATAGTAGGAGCCGCACCCACTGTGGATGAAATCTATGATATGCGCGTCTCCCCTGTAATATATTATCTCGACGGCAAGCGCCAGATTCTTTCAAAGTCGCTCGATACCGACGGCTTGAAGGAGGGCTTCCGCGTTGTCAACGAAAAGTTAAAGGCGCGCCGCAAATGAAGATCGCGATGCTTATATCGGGCGGCGTCGACAGCGCTGTGGCCGCCTACCGGCTCATGGAGCAGGGCCACGAGCTGCACCTCTTCTACATCCGCATCGGCATGGACGACGACGAAGGCGACTGCGCCGCCGAGGAGGATATAGAGATGTGCCGCTTCATAGCCAAGCGCTACAACCTGCCTTTCGAGGTAGTCACTTTGCACCAGGAGTATTGGGACAACGTGATGGAGTATGCCCTGAAAACAGTTAAGGAGGGGCTCACTCCCAATCCCGACATCATGTGTAACAAGATGATTAAGTTCGGGTTCTTCGAGCAGCGGTGGGGCCATGAGTTTGACCTGACTGCCACGGGCCACTATGCCTCGACGCTCGAACGCGACGGGAAAAAATATCTTGCCACTGCGGTTGACCCCGTGAAGGACCAGACCGACTTCCTTGCCCGCATTTCCTACGACCAGCTGCGCCACCTCGTTTTTCCCCTCGGCGACATTCCCAAAAGCCGCGTGCGCGAAATAGCGCTGGAAACCCGCATGCCCAACGCCATGCGCAAGGATTCCCAGGGGATATGCTTCCTTGGCAAGATTAATTACAACGACTTCATACGCCGCCACCTTGGCGAGCGCCCCGGGCCGATTATCGAAATCGAGACGGGCAAAAAGCTCGGAGAGCATCGAGGCTATTGGTTCCACACCATCGGGCAGCGCAAGGGCCTCGGCCTTGGCGGGGGACCCTGGTTTGTTGTGAAGAAAAATGTGCGCGACAATGCCATTTATGTTTCCCATGGCTACGACACCGAGAAACAGTATGGCCGACTTCTCCACATTCAGGAGACTCAGTTTATCACCGAGGACCCATGGGGCGAGAACTGCCAGGGCGTGGAAATCTCGTTTAAGAACCGCCACACACCCGAATTTACCCCCGCGCGGCTCACGCGGCTCGATGCCGGCGAATATGTCATAGAGTCATCGGAAAAAATTCAGGGAATCGCGCCCGGCCAGTTCGCTGTAATCTATGACCCCACCCACACGATATGCCTCGGTTCCGGCATCATCACCGGGCGCCCCATCAAGGAATGAGGCTCAGCGGCTTCGCGCGGTATGCTGGCTGCTGATTATGGCTATCGCACCCAAGTTCCAGTTTGGCCTACTTGCGAATAATAAATTAGTGGGTCGGAACGTTATTGTGGTATGAGTTTTGAAGAATTTAACCAGAACAACAACGACGAGCGCGTGCGTCTGCGTGTGCTCGGCATATCATATAGCCAGATTCAGAGCGGGGCATACGCCCTTATTTTGGCGCAGGCCGACGGCCCTTATCGCATTCCGGTTGTCGTTGGCGCGGCCGAAGCCCAGTCGATTGCCATAAAAATGGAGGGGATAGTGCCCCCCCGGCCCATGACCCACGACCTTTTCGCTTCGCTCGCCCAGGCCTACGGGGTGGTGCTCCGCGAGGTATTCATCCACAAATTCGAGGATGGCATTTTTTCGTCGGAGCTGACTTTTGTCGACGGCCAGGGACGCGAGGTGGTGCTTGATGCCCGCACATCCGACGCGATTGCCATCGCGATGCGCACAAAGGCACCGATTTACACAACCCGCGAGATTCTCTCCGAGACCGGCTTTCTGATGGAGGTCAAGGAGGCTGAAGAGGTCGACCTCCCCTCCGACAGCGAGATAGCGGAGGTGATGTCGCAGCCCAAGCTCGAAAACCTTGCCATAGAGGAACTGGAACGCACCCTCGCCCGCCACATTGAGCAAGAAGAATATGAGGAGGCCGCCAAAGTGCAGGCGATCATAAATGCCAAAAAGTCGGCCAACTCTTGAGTTCCCGACCCCCACAGCCCCTGAGTTTGCACTTTTGGGGCTTAATTATTTTATACAACGCCAAGAAAAACGTAAATTTGCGGTTGGAACCGGCCGAAACCATAGCGACCGTCATTAACACTAAACGTTGATATGAATACATTGAAGACACGCCTCGCGGCGTTGAATTTCCTTGAATTTGCCGTGTGGGGTGCCTATCTGACCTCTCTCGGTAACTTCCTCTTCAAAAACGGACTTGGCGACCAGATTGGCTGGTTCTACGCTATCCAGGGTATCGTTTCGCTGTTCATGCCTTCGATTGTGGGCATCGTGGCCGACCGCTGGATTCAGGCGCAGCGCATGCTCAGTTTGTGCCACCTCGTTGCCGGCGTTTTCATGGCTCTCGCTGGTGTATACTGCGCCGTGGCATCGCCCGACATCGCTTTCGGGCCGCTGTTTGCGCTTTACTCTGTTTCAGTTGCCTTCTTCATGCCGACTATCGGCCTCAACAACTCGGTGGCTTTCAACGCGCTGACAAAGGCAGGGATGGACACCGTGAAGGATTTCCCCCCAATTCGCATCTTCGGCACGATAGGCTTCATCTGCGCGATGCTGTTTGTCAATTTCGCCGGTCCGGCTGACGACAAGTTCCAAAGCACCTACATGCAGCTGTTTGTTTCGGCAGCGCTTAGCTTCGTAATGGTGTTCTACGCGCTGACGATGCCCAAGTGCCCCACGAGCGACGCTCCGCAAACGGGCAACTGGGTTGACAAAATGGGGCTGCGGGCATTCACGCTGTTCAAAAAGAAGAAGATGGCGATTTTCTTCATTTTCAGTATGATGCTTGGTGTGTCGCTCCAAATTACCAATGGTTATGCCAATCCCTACATAACATTCTTCAAGGATATTCCCGAGTTTGCCAATGCGTGGGCGGCTCAGAATGCCAACGCGCTTATCTCGCTGTCGCAAATCAGCGAAACTGTCTGCATCCTGCTCATCCCGTTCTGCCTCAAAAGGTTTGGCATCAAGGGTGTGATGCTCATGTCGATGTTTGCCTGGGTGCTCCGCTTCGGACTCTTCGGCATCGGCGACCCCGACGGCAAGTTGTGGATGTTCGTTCTCAGCTGCATTGTCTACGGCATCGCTTTTGACTTCTTCAATGTCAGCGGCGGCCTCTACGTCGATAAAGAAACCACGCCTGAAATCCGCAGCTCAGCGCAGGGTCTGTTTATGATTATGACCAACGGCCTGGGGGCTACCGTGGGCACCCTCGCCGCGATGGCAATTGTCAACAGCAACGTGGTGGCATCGGCCCCGGTGGCTGAGCAACTTGCCGGATGGCGCGAGTCGTGGATGATTTTCGCCGGATACGCGCTCGTCGTCGCAGTGCTTTTCTGGATTGTGTTCCGCGACAACAAGGTTGGCAAAAACACCCCCAAACGCGCTCTGCAGCGTGCCGAGGATACCAACTCTCCTGCCGACGGCTTCAACCGCCTCTAACAGGCTTCATATTCTATAAACTCCCATCCCGACGTGATTCAGTTTTTTGCCCCCGACATACTCTCTGACAACCGGCTCCCCGAACAGGAGGCGGCCCATTGCGTGAAAGTACTCCGCCACGTTCCCGGCGACGAGATCGTGGTTGTCGATGGCAAAGGCTCCCGCTACATTTGCCGCCTCACCGAGGCCACAAACAAGCGTGCCGAGGTCGAAATTGTGGAAAGGGAAGTAGTTGAGCCGTACTGGCGCGCCCCGATTACCATTGCCGTGGCGCCCACGAAGCACCTCGACCGCATGGAATGGCTCGTGGAAAAGCTGACTGAGGTAGGCTTCGACCGATTCATTCCGCTGCTTTGCCGTTTTTCGGAGCGCAAAGAGCTCAAACCCGAACGCTTGGAGAAAATCGCCGTCTCGGCAATGAAGCAGAGCCTGAAAGCCTCGTTGCCGGAAATCGCGCCGATGATTCCCTTCAAGAAGTTCATCGATGCCACGTCGCACATTCCCCAGCGCTTCATCGCCCACTGCGACCCTTCGCAGCCGCGTCGGTTGCTGAGCCGCGAATACAATCCTGACGAGGAAGCGCTGGTGCTCATAGGCCCGGAGGGCGATTTCTCGCCTGAAGAGATAGCGCTGGCGCTTTCAGCCGGCTTTGTCCCGGTGAGCCTGGGAGATGCGAGGTTGCGCACCGAAACCGCCGCGCTTACAGCTTGCCAGACACTTCACGTCGTTGGCAGTATGACAGACTGACCGCCTCAAAATTACTCGAAAAACCGAATAACGATAGCTAATTCATCAAAATGGAATTCGACCTTCAACAATATCTCTACGATACCCCGAACGGTAACTTTTTTCTCCTTGCCGGCCCCTGCGTTATTGAAAACGAGGAGATGGCCCTCGACATCGCCACGCGGGTCAAGGCTGTGACCGACCGCCTCGGCATCCCTTACGTTTTCAAAGGGAGCTACCGCAAAGCTAACCGTTCGCGCCTCGATTCCTTCACCGGCATTGGCGATTTGCAGGCGTTGGCCATTTTGAAGAAAGTCAGGGAAACTGTCGGCGTGCCTGTCGTTACCGACATCCACACTGCCGACGAAGCCCGCATGGCGGCTGAATTTGTCGACATGCTCCAGATTCCAGCCTTCCTGTGCCGCCAGACCGACCTTTTGGTTGCCGCGGCTAAAACCGGCAAGATGGTGAACATCAAAAAAGGCCAGTTCCTATCGCCTGAGGCTATGAAATATGCCGTTGAGAAGGTGCGCGAGGCCGGAGATCGAAGGGTTGCCATCACCGAGCGCGGCACCACATTCGGCTATCAGGATTTGATTGTCGACTACCGAGGCATTCCCGAGATGCAGCGCAACAATTGCCCGGTTATTCTCGATGTGACTCATTCTCTCCAGCAACCGAACCAGACGGCTGGAATTACCGGCGGACGCCCCGACATGATTGAAACTGTTGCCCGGGCCGGTATAGCCGTTGGGTGCGACGGCATTTTCATTGAAACCCATCAGAACCCGGCGGTTGCAAAGAGCGACGGTGCCAACATGCTCCGTCTCGACTTGCTCCCCGAGCTACTCGAACATCTCACAACGCTGCGAATGGCGGTCAACACGTTTAAAACCAACTGCTGATGAATATTAGGAGCATTCTTGCCGCGGCATGCATCGCAACGGCTTCAATGGGTACCATCTGCGCTCAGCAGGGGCTCGACAATCCCATGACCCGAGCCATGATGGAGGTATACAACCAGGAGCTTGTGGCAAATCCGCAGGCTTACGACGTTTATTTCCGTCGCGCTAATGAGTACTATAAGTTCAATCAGTATCTCCGAGCGCTCTCCGATGTCGACAATGCCATAAAACTGGCTCCCCAGGGCGATGAGGACTTCCTTTTCCAGGCGCATTTCCTGCGTGCCGAGATCTATCAGATGCTCGACAAGCACAAGGAGGCGCTTGCCGACTTCACGGAGGCCCTCGCCCATGACCCCACTTCCTTCATGTCGCTTTATCAAAAAGCCAATTCCGAGTACGAGCTCGGAATGTATGCCGATGCCAAAAGCGACTACAACCGCATGCGTTCCGCGAATCCCCGTAGTGCCGAGGCGCTCACCGGGCTCGCCCGCGTGGCCGTGAAGGAGAATAACCTTGGGCTCGCGCAGCAGTATATGGACGATGCCGTGCGCATGATGCCGTCGGATAGCGACATTTTTGTGCGTCGCTCCTCTGTGCGCCGTATGCTCGGCGACAACACCGGCGCCGTGGAGGACTTGATTATGGCCATCTCCATCGACTCCAATTCACGAGCCATCCAGGAGCTGGCGGCCATCGGCAACGCCGACTATCCCGCGGTGATTACCGGGCTTAGCAGTGCCATCAGCCAGGCTCCCGACCAACCGATGCTCTACTATCTGCGCGGTTTCATAGCCCAAACCCACGCGCACTACCTTTCGGCTATTGAAGACTACCGCAAGCTTGTCGATGGAAACATGTACAACTACGCCGGCATCTATGGCGCTCTGGGCGAATGCTACTTCCAGCTCTGCGATTTCGACCATGCCCTCGAGTATGTCAATCAGGCCATAGGGATGGACCCTGCGAATCCTGAGTATAATACCACCCTTTCGCGCATTCGCCGAGCCATGGGTGATTACGCGCCAGCGCTTAAGGCAGTTGAGTTTGCTTTGAGCGACGCTCCAACCGACCGCGCCGCTCTTGCAGAGAAGGGGCTCGCCCTTTACTCCCTTGAGCGATATGACGAGGCTTCAGGCCTTTTCGGCGAGCTGATAATGGACAATCCTGAGGATGCCATGAGCTATATGCTCCAGGCTTGGGTCGTTAACGACGGCCTTGACCAGCCGCGTAACGCCGCTCCTATATATAAGAGGTTGCTCGACGCGGTTCCTTCCGAGAGCGAGAACGCCAAGGGTGAGCACGTCACAAATCCCAAGACACTTCGCGGCTTCGCCCTGCTCTTCACCGGCGATACCGACGGAGCCCTGCGCTGGGCCGATGACCTGCTGCGCGACAACAACGACACCGACGGCTCAATCAACTACCTCGCCGCCTGCCTCTACGCGCAGGCCGGCGCGACGGATAAAGCTATCGCATGCGTCGAGCGCTCGCTTGGCCGCGGCTATGCGAGCCTCTACGATTGGCAAAAGAACGACGCAGCCCGTGTAAACGTTGCCCCGCTTCGCTCGGATGCCCGCTTTACACGCGCGCTTGATTCTTATTCATACCTTTTTAAATAAACAGCTTCGAGGCTGATGAAGCAGCGAGTTCTCATAGTCAATAAGTTCTATTATCCCCGTGGCGGCGACTGCGTGTCATCGCTCAACCTTGAACGCCTTTTGGCCGACAAGGGGCACGAGGTGGCGGTGTACTCCATGCGTTACCCCGACAATATCCCCTCGGCCTGGAGCGATTATTTCGCGACTACCGTCGACTTCGGCGGAGGTGCGAAAGAGAAGCTGCGCGCTGCTGCCCGTGCGATGGGTTTCGGCGACATCCGTGCGTCGTTTGCCCGAATTCTCGCTGATTTCAAGCCAGATGTAGTGCATCTGCAAAATATCCACAGCTACCTCTCGCCACAACTCGCCGTCATGGCGCGCAAGGCCGGAGCGAAGGTGCTTTGGACGCTTCACGATTACAAGTTGATATGCCCTTCGTACAGCTGCCTTCGCGATGACAAGCCGTGTGAAGAGTGTTTCACCAACCCCGGCGCAGTGCTTAAATATAGGTGTATGAAGGGGTCACTGGCCGCGAGCGTCGTGGCATGGGCCGAGGCGCGCCGGTGGAACCGCGGCAAGCTCGAAAGGGTGGTCGATACGTTTGTGTGCCCCAGCGAGTTTATGCGGTCGAAGATGGCACAGGCGGGATTCGATACTGGGAAACTGCTCGTTAATTGCAATTTCATCGGGTTTGACAAAATGGCCGCGTTTGCTGATATGCAGCCTCTCGGAGCCAATGACCGCGGCGACTACTATTGCTATGTTGGGCGGTTGTCGAGGGAAAAGGGGGTTGAGTCGTTGCTCGAAGCAGCCTCTGGCGAACAATATAAACTTGTAGTGGTGGGCGACGGTCCGCTCCTTGACGACCTTCGGAAGATATACGAGGGCAAGAACATTGAGTTTCTCGGACGCCGCGGCAGCGAGGAGGTGGTCGACCTTCTGCGCCACGCCCGATTCTCAATCATGCCTTCGATCTGCTATGACAACAACCCTCTTGGAGTGATTGAATCGCTTTGCGCGGGTACCCCGGTTGTCGGTGCCCGCATAGGTGGTATTCCCGAACTGATTGAACCGGGGAAAACCGGCCTGATATTTGATAGCGGCAACGTTGGGTCAATGCGGGCCGCTATTCGCGATGCTTTCAGACTTGAGTGGGATTATGCCGCCATCCGCGACAAATCGCTCGAACGCTTCTCCCCCGAAAGGCACTATGAAGTCCTTTTGGAGGCATACAAAAATTAATAGTTTGGTCGCTCTCGGCGGCCTGCAATATTCGGAGATTCATTATGAACGCAATAAAGCCAACCGACGCATCTATCATTCTGACGTATCGCTGCCCGATGCGCTGCAAGATGTGCAATATTTGGCAGAACCCAACAGATAAGAAGGAGGAAATCAAGGCTGAGGACCTCCGCACGCTCCCACGGTTGAAATTTATTAACCTCACCGGGGGCGAACCCTTCATTCGCGAGGACCTTCCCGAAATCGTGGAGGAATGTTACCGTCACACCGACCGAATTGTCATTTCGACTTCGGGCTGGTTTGAGGACCGAGTGATTGCCCTTGCCAAGCGCTTCCCAAACATCGGCATCAGAATCTCCATCGAGGGCCTGAGCTTGAAAAACGACGAACTCCGCGGCCGCGAAGGTGGCTTTGACAAAGGCTTGCGCACTCTGATGAAGCTTAAAGACATGGGTGTTAAGGATATCGGTTTCGGCTGCACTGTCTCAAACAACAACTCCAAGGATATGCTGGCCCTATACCAGTTATCCAAATCGCTCGGCATGGAGTTTGCTACCGCCGCGTTCCATAACTCCTACTATTTTCACAAGGACGACAACGTAATCACCAACCGCGACGAGGTGTGCCGCGATTTCGAGCAGCTCGTTGAGTGGCAGCTTCAGGAGAAGCACCCGAAATCGTGGTTCCGCGCGTTCTTCAACATGGGCCTTATCAACTACATCGAAGGGGGTCGCCGCATGCTCCCTTGTGAAGCCGGTTCAGCCAATTTCTTCATCGACCCCTGGGGCGAGGTTTATCCCTGCAACGGCCTTGAAGAGAAGTACTGGAAGGAGTCAATGGGCAACATTCACGATGCCGACTTTATGACAATCTGGAATTCCGAACAAGCCGATAAAGTGCGCCAGATGGTGCGCCGCTGCCCCAAAAATTGCTGGATGGTCGGCACCGCGTCGCCTGTGATGCACAAATATATAAAGCACCCGGCCAAATGGGCGCTGACCAACAAGCTGCGTTCGATGCGCGGGCTCAAGCCGTGTCTCGACAAAACGTGGTATGATGTCGGTCAGGATCCTTGCCAGGGCGATTTGCGCCCCAAATTCTAAGGCAGTCCTCTCTTCCCGCGCCGCCCACCTTTATCCACCATAACCTTAAATCGCTTTTAGCCATGAAAATAGTCGTTGCCGGCACACGGGGCATCCCCGACATTCAAGGGGGTGTCGAAACCCATTGCGAACAGCTTTACCCGCGTATCGCGGCGCTCGGGCACGATGTGACGGTGATAAGGCGAACTCCATATATCACGGATGGAAACCGCCGCGGTGAGTACCGGGGAGTCGGGCTTGTGGATGTTTATGCGCCACATCGCAAGAGTGTTGAAGCTATCGTGCATACCTTTTTGGCTGTTTTGAAAGCGCGTCGGCTAAACCCCGATGTGCTCCACATACATGCCATCGGGCCTTCGCTGATGGTGCCTTTCGCCCGCCTGTTGGGCCTGAAAGTGGTGACAACGAACCATGGACCCGACTATGACCGACAGAAGTGGGGTAGGGTGGCCCGAACGGCACTGAGGCTCGGCGAGCGCTTTGGGGCGAAGTTCTCCAACAAGGTAATCGTCATATCCAACGTTATAGCCAATATCCTCGACCAATCATACGGACGACGCGACACGGAGCTGATTTTCAACGGAGTAAATCGCCCGTTAAAGTCTACTCGAAATAACTATCTGACGGAGTGGGGGATATGTGACCGCCCTTACATAGTGGCTCTTGGACGATTTGTAGAGGAAAAAGGGTTTCACGACCTTGTGGAGGCCTACAAGGCTTCAGGGCTCGCCAACCAATGCGCGCTCGTCATCGCAGGCGATTCTGACCATCCCGATGCCTATTCCGAGCGGTTGAAGTGCCAAGCCCGGGATGCGGGAGTCGTGCTCACCGGGTTTATCAAAGGCGAGCGGCTTAACCAATTGATGTCCAATGCCTCGCTGTTCGTGCTTCCTTCTTATCACGAAGGACTACCGATAGCCCTTCTTGAGGCTATGAGCTATGATCTGGATGTTGTTGTGAGCGATATTCCGGCAAACAAGATTCCAGAATTGGAGCCCGGCGATTTTTTCCCGGCGGGTAATGTGGCGGAACTCGCGGCGATGTTGCGTCGAAAAATTAATGCGAGCCGCACTCCGCGACACTACGACCTGTCTAATTACGATTGGGACGTAATTGCAGCGCAGACGGTTGACGTTTACCGCAAAGTTTGCGAGTGAGAGTGTTTTTTTTCGTGAAATGGGCCATTATTGTAAAATTTTGGTGCGGTTTGAGGGCGCTGTTTAACTATATTTTGTAGTCTGATTTGCCTTTCGCTTCATAATAATTTGGCCGATACGGAAAATATGCCTAACTTTGCACTCTAAAACGGAAAACTTCAAAAATTTATGAAGATTGACGCTGTAAAGATTGATATGATTTTCGAGACGAGCTGGGAAGTTTGTAACAAAATCGGCGGTATTTATACCGTTTTATCGACAAAGGCACTTACTCTGCAAAATCTCTATAAAGACAAAACTATTTTTATCGGTCCCGACGTTTGGACCGAAGATAATCCCTCCCCATATTTCTCCGAAGTCCCCTCGCTGCTCCGTCCATGGCGCGAGAAGGCCGAGCTCCCCGAAGGTATTTCCGTAAGGGTGGGTCGCTGGAACATTCCGGGCAAACCGATTGTGGTGCTCGTGAAGTTCGATGCGATGTATAAGGTCAAGGACTATTATTATGGTGAGATGTGGCAGCGCTATGGTGTCGACTCGCTCCATGCCTACGGCGACTACGACGAGGCTTGCGCCTTCTCGCTCGCTGCCGGATTGGTTATCGAAAGCATTTGCAACTATAAGCGTACCCGCCACAAGAGCATCATCGCCCACTTCGACGAGTGGACCACCGGCATGGGTCTCCTTTATGTAAATTGGAAACTGCCGCAGGTGGGGACTATTTTCACAACCCACGCCACGTCGATCGGCCGCAGCATCTGCGGCAACGGCAAGCCTCTCTACGACTACATGGCCGGGTATAATGGCGACCAAATGGCCAGCGAGCTCAATATGGAGTCGAAACATTCCCTCGAAAAGGCCGCCGCCCACAACGCCGACTGCTTTACGACGGTTTCCGACGTGACCGCTGCCGAGTGCGAGCAACTGCTCGACAAACGCCCCGATATTGTGACCCCCAACGGCTTCCAGCCCGACACAGCGCTCACCAGGGCTAAAATGCGCAAGGCGCGCGAAGTGGCCCGCGAGGCTCTTCTCAACGTCGGGTCAGCCATGATTGGCCGCAAACTACCCTCTGACACATTCATCGCCGCGACCTCCGGTCGTTGCGAATATCGCAATAAGGGCATCGACCTGTTCCTTGACGCGGCAAAACGCCTTGAGGACGAAGGACTCGACAAGCAGCTTCTGCTGTTCGTGCTCGTTCCCGCATGGGCAAAGGAGCCGCGCGCCGATGTCAAAGAGGCCGTGGCCGCCGGCACCACCCCCGGTGTTGACGACCCGGCGATAACCCACACGTTGAACAATCCCGATTCCGACCAGATTATCAACCGAATCCATCAGCTCGGTTTCGCTTCGAACCGCGAGTCGAAAGTGCAGGTTATTTATGTGCCTTGCTACCTCAACGGCGACGACGGCATTTTCAACATGCACTATTATGATCTTCTTGCCGGGATGGACGCGACCGCTTTCCCCTCCTACTATGAGCCGTGGGGCTACACCCCGCTCGAGAGCGTGGCCTACGGCGTGCCTACCGTCACTACATCCCTTTCGGGCTTCGGCCAGTGGGTGCTCTCGACCTCGGCAAGCGATTTCGACCAAAGCGGCGTGGTTGTCATTCCCCGCACAGATTCTAACTACCACGAGGTTGTTGAGAAGCTCGCTTCCTCGTTCCGCTCGCTGGCATGCGCCGATGCCGACCTGCGCGATAAGGCTTCGAAAGCCGCCCGCGCAACTGCCGACAAAGCGCTGTGGGACTATTTCATAGTCTACTACGTCGAGGCGTTCAAAAAAGCTCTCGACGCGGCCACATCCCGCGAATAACCTTCAGACAGACCATAATTATATAAACGAAAATAATTATCTACTTACAAATACCGCATTCATGAAACTTCAAGTCAGCAACACTAATGTTCCCAATTGGCGCGACATTACGGTGAAATCAGACCTGCCCTCGAAGCTTAAACCCCTCGAAGAGCTTGCCAAAAACCTCTGGTGGGTTTGGAACAGCGAAGCAAAATCCCTTTTCCGCGACCTCAACCCCGACCTTTGGCGCTCTACCGGCGAAAACCCCGTGATGGTGCTTCAACAGCTCTCAGCAGAGCGTCTTGAAGAAATCCTCGCTGACAAAGCGCTCCTCAGCCGCCTTGACCATGTCTACGAGATGTTCAAGGAGTATATGGCCCAGCCCATGCGCACCGACATCCCCTCGGTTTCCTACTTCTCGATGGAGTATGGCCTTTGCAATGCTCTGAAAATCTACTCCGGCGGTCTCGGCGTGCTTGCCGGCGACTATATCAAAGAAGCATCCGACAGCCGTGTGCCCATGACTGCCGTTGGCTTCCTCTATCGCTACGGCTATTTCACCCAGTCGCTCAGCGTTGATGGCCAGCAGATTGCCAACTACGAGGCTCAGAACTTCAACCAGCTCCCCATCGAGCAGGTTATGGAGAACGGACATCCGATGATCGTAGAAGTTCCCTATCCCGGCCGCATCATCTACAGCCACGTTTGGCGTGTGAATGTGGGCCGCATGAACCTCTATCTGATGGATACCGACTTCGAGATGAACTCGGAATTCGACCGCTCGATCACCCACCAGCTTTATGGTGGCGACTGGGAGAACCGCATCAAGCAGGAGTACCTCCTCGGCATCGGCGGCGTGATCATGCTCAAGAAACTCGGCATCAACTCGCAGCTCTACCACTGCAATGAAGGCCATGCCGCCCTCCTCAACCTGCAGCGTCTTGTTGACTATGTTCAGGAGGAGCATCTCGACTTCAACGTGGCTCTCGAACTCGTTCGCGCTTCGAGCCTTTACACCGTGCATACCCCTGTGCCTGCCGGCCACGACTACTTCGACGAAGGTCTCTTCGGCAAATACATGGGCGAATACCCCGCCAAGCTCGGTATTTCGTGGAACGACCTCATGAACATGGGCCGCGAGAACCCCGATTCCAACGAGCGTTTCTCGATGAGCGTGTTCGCCCTCAACACCTGCCAGGAAGCTAACGGCGTAAGCTGGCTCCACGGCGAGGTTTCCAAGAAAATGTTCGCCGGAATCTGGAAAGGCTACACTTGGGAGGAAAGCCATGTCGGCTACGTCACCAACGGTGTTCACATGCCCACCTGGGCTGCTTCTGAATGGAAGGAATTCTACGGCGACAAACTTGGCCAGACAATGTTCGAGCATCAGGAAGACCCCAAGGCTTGGGAAGGCATCCTCAAATGCAGCGACCAGGAAATCTGGAACATGCGCATGACGATGAAGAACAAGTTCATTAACTTCGTAAAGCGCGATTTCAAGGCTAAGTGGCTCGCTAACCAGGGCGACCCCTCCTCGGTGATGAGCATCGTTGACAAAATCAACCCCAACGCGCTGATTATCGGCTTCGCACGTCGCTTCGCCACCTATAAGCGCGCCCACCTTCTCTTCACCGACCTCGACCGCCTGTCGAAAATCGTGAACAACGAGCAGTTCCCCGTGCAGTTCATCTTCTCGGGCAAGGCTCACCCCGCCGACGGCGCCGGCCAGGGCCTCATCAAGCGCATCATGGAAATCTCGCGCCGTCCCGAGTTCCAGGGCAAGATCATCTTCCTCGAGGACTACAACATGACCGTGGCCAAGCGCCTCGTCACCGGCGTGGACATCTGGCTCAACACTCCCACACGTCCCCTCGAAGCATCGGGCACCTCGGGCGAAAAGGCCGAGATGAACGGTGTGCTCAACTTCTCGGTGCTCGACGGCTGGTGGTATGAAGGCTTCCGCTTCAACGAAAAGGCCGGCTGGGCCCTCACCGACAAGCGCACCTTCACCGACCAGGGCCAGCAGGACCGCCTCGACGCCGCCACCATCTACCGCATGCTCGAGAACGAAATCATTCCTCTCTACTTCGAGAAGAACTCCAAGGGCTACTCCCCCCGCTGGATCGAGTATATCAAGGGCTCTATCGGCGACATCGCTCCCCACTTCACCATGAAGCGCATGATCGACGACTATATCTACCGCTTCTACGATCCCGAAGCCAAGCGCTCCCACAAGCTCGCCGCCCACGACTTCGCCCTGGCCAAGGAAATCGTGGCCTGGAAGGAAAACGTGGCCTCGAAATGGGACGGCATCAAGGTGCTGGACGTGCGCCAGAGCATCGACATCATCAACGCCGTCACCGGCGAACCCTACCGCGTTGAAATCACTGTCGACACCAACGGCCTCGGCAGCGACCTCCACATGGAGCAGGTGATCTATCGCCAGGAAGACGGCGTGGAGACCCTCGAGACAACCCGCCAATTCAAGGTTGTCAAGGAAGAAGGCAACATTGTCACCTACGAGCTCAGCGCCCGCGTGAAGAACCCCGGTATCTTCCGCTTCGGCTATCGCATGTATCCCTGGAATCCCGCGCTGCCCCACCGCATGGACTTCGCCTTCACCCGCTGGGTGTAATCCGCCAGTCCATCTCCTACATAAAGAATGCCATCCTGCTTCGGGATGGCATTTTTTTTGTAACTTTGCATCTGTAAATCAATAATGCTTATGATTGACGACTCACTGTTACCGCAGATTCAGACCCATATCACCCGATATCAGGAAATAGAGACGCTCCTCGGCGACCCGGAGGTGGCTGCCGACCAGGCGCGCTTCGTGAAGCTCACCAAGGAGTACAAACACCTCGGCGAGCTCGCCAAGCTCATGAAGAAATACGACGCCGCCGTGGCCGACGCGGCTTTCTACCGCGAGGTCATCGAGCTGGGCGACAATCCCGACGAAATCGCCTCGGCCAAGGAGGCCCTGGCCGACAGCGAGGCCGAAATCGCGCGCCTCACCGACGATGTGAAGCTTTTCCTCGTGCCGTCCGACCCCGAGGACGACAAGAACGCCATCCTGGAAGTACGAGCCGGAACAGGCGGCGACGAGGCCGCTCTCTTTGCCGGCGACCTCGCCAAGATGTACATGCGCTTCTGCGAGAGCAGGGGATGGAACGTGGCCGTAACCTCGGCCAGCGAAGGCGCTGCCGGGGGCTACAAGGAAATCGTGATGAGTGTGACGGGCGACGGCGTGTATGGCGTCCTGAAGTACGAGAGCGGCGTGCACCGTGTGCAGCGCGTGCCCTCCACCGAGACACAGGGCCGCATCCACACCTCAGCCGCCACCGTGGCCGTGCTCCCCGAGGCCGAACCTTTCGAGGTGGAAATCAACGAGGGCGAGATCAAGTGGGACACATTCCGCTCGGGCGGCGCCGGCGGTCAGAATGTCAACAAGGTGGAGTCGGGCGTGCGCCTGCGCTACATGTGGAAGAATCCCAACACCGGCCAAAGCGAGGAAATACTCATCGAATGTACCGAGACCCGCGACCAGCCCAAGAACAAGGAACGCGCCCTCAGCCGCTTGCGCACATTCATCTACGACAAGGAGCACCAGAAATATGTCGACGACATTGCCCAGAAGCGCAAGACTCTCGTTTCCACGGGCGACCGCTCGGCTAAAATCCGCACCTACAATTTCCCGCAAGGCCGCGTAACCGACCATCGCATCAATTTCACAACCCATAATCTTCCCGCAGTGCTCGCCGGCAACCTCGACGACATAATCTTCGCATTGTCGTCGACCGAAAACGCCGAGCGCCTCCGCGCCGCTGAGTTTTAAAATTAAAAAAATACTAATAATATGAAGCGTAACGAATTAGTTGAAAATATCCTTGGGAAGCAGAGCTTCCTTTGTGTGGGTCTCGACCCCGACCCCGCCAAAATGCCGGCCCACCTCGCCGCAAAGGGTGCCGAAGGCCTGTTTGAATTCAACAAAGCCATAATCGACGCCACCGCGCCCTATGCTGTGGCCTACAAGCCCAACCTCGCATTCTACGAGGCCCACGGACCCAAGGGTCTCCAGGCCTTCGAAGACACTTGCCGCTACATCCGCGAGAACTATCCCGACCAGTTTATCATTGCCGACGCCAAGCGCGGCGACATCGGCAACACCGCCCGCATGTATGCCAAGGCCTTCTTCGAGGGCTCGGGAGTGGACGCCGTCACTGTTGCTCCCTACATGGGCGAAGACAGCGTGTCGCCCTTTCTCGGCTTTGACGGAAAGTGGGCTATCGTGCTGGCTCTCACATCCAACAAGGGCTCGGAAGATTTCCAGATGATTCCCGACAAGAATGGCGCGCGCGTGTTTGAGCGCGTTGTGAAGCGTGCCCAGAAGTGGGGTTCGCCCGTAAACATGATGTTTGTGGTTGGTGCCACTCGCGGCGAGCTTATCGCCGATGTACGCAAACTTGCTCCCCGCAGCTTCTTCCTCGTGCCCGGCGTAGGTGCCCAGGGCGGTTCGCTCGAGGAAGTGTGCAAATATGGCCTCATCGACGAAGTGGGCCTCCTTGTCAACTCCTCCCGCGGCATCATCCACGCCTCCAGCGGCGACGACTTCGCCACCGCCGCCGCCACCGCCGCCTCCACCCTCCGCGACCAAATGGCCGCCCTCCTGCGCCAGCATCTGTGAGCGCTCAGCTCCGCTGCGCTCACAGATGCTGGCGCAGCGGAGCTGAAGCTCCTTAGCAGTTGCAAAAACTCTTTGCCGGTTGCGGAGCTGAAGCTCCTTGTCTGTTGCAAAAACTCTTTGCCCGGTTGCGGAGCTGAAGCGCCTTGGCTGTTCTCCTGTGGGGTGGAGCTGAAGCTCCTTAGCAGTTGCAAAAACTCTTTGCTGCGCTTCTCCGAGGCTGGTAGATTTGTGATGAACTATATTTTTTCCATCTTTTAATCTTTTGTAAGTTATGGTCAAGCGACGACGGCAAGGTTGTAGGGCGCGATTTCATGATTATAGAGCGCCGGGTTATTATATGATAACTTTTGGCAAGTCGTCGTCTTGTCCTTCTTTCGGATCGCTCAGGGGGCGAACGGATACTAAGCGCGGAGAGCGTGGCTATCCCTATATCTATTGTTCTACTTATGGCCAGGCTGTAGCCGAAGCTATCAGGCAGATTTCGGAGATAGATGCAAGATTCAAAATATTGAAATATGCCGTGATGCCAGATCATGTCCATTTCTTGCTCGTCGTGAATTCTCGGCTTGATGAGGATCTTGGCTTTTATATGGCTCGTCTAAAAGATGTTGTCAATAAAAGACTTGGCATGACAGGCGTTTTTGTGGATGGATTCAATGACCAGATAATTTTTGAAAACCGTCGTCTGGATGACATTTTCAAATATATGGATGACAACCCATGGCGACTCGCGGTTAGGCGCGCAAATCCTGAATGGTTTGCTACGCGCAGGAAGTGGCAGATTGGAGACGTCGGCGTAGAGCTGTATGGTAATTTGGCTTTGCTTGACAATCCCTTTAAGGAGCAAGTCATTGTGCATAGGTCAGATAACGACGAAATATATAAAAGCAAGATGGACCGTTGGGAGTATGTTGCCAATAATGGGGGAGTACTAATTTCGCCATTTGTGGCGAGTAGGGAAAAGGCGATTCTCAATGACTACGACCTTTGGGGCGGAAGGACTATTATCATTACGCAGGGTCCTTTTCCGCCGCGCTATAAGCCATATCGCCACCTCTACTACCTATGTAGCCAAGGGCGAGCGCTAATAATTGGAGTTAAGGACCTCCCTCAAAAAGAGACCAAGCGCATCACACGCGACAAGTGCATTGCCATGAACAACCTCGCCGCGCTCCTCCTCCTTCGGAGCGGAGCACCTGTGGAGCGGAGCTGAAGCTCCTTAGCAGTTGCAAAAACTCTTTGCCCGGGGGCCGGAGCACCTGCGGAGCGGAGCTTTAGCTCCGCTCCGCAGGTGCTCCGGCAAGGAGCTTCAGCTCCGCTGCGCTGTACCGAAGGAGCTTTAG
>CAYTBH010000031.1:0-20481 GCA_964435935.1 uncultured Alistipes sp. | reverse complement strand
TTTTCGATGTATTCGTTATCTTTCCATGCGTCGTAGGGCATGGACTTGGTGGTAACCTGTTTCATTTCCATTCAAGGGCTCCTTTCCGCCAGGCGTAAGCGAGCCCGAGCACTAAGATTCCGAAAAATACAGCGACGCTGAGCACACCGTCCCAACCGAGCCCTTGCAGCTTCACTGCCCAGGGGAAGAGGAAAACGGTCTCAACGTCGAACATGAGGAAGAGGATCGCGAAGAGGTAGTATCCCACGCTGAAACGCGTCATCGACGCGCCGCGTGTAGGGATGCCGCACTCGTAGGCTTCACCTTTCTGTGGGTTGAAGGAGCGGGGCGAAATCAGCCCGGCCAGCCACAGGGCCAAGGCCACGAGCCCCGCACCGGTGAGGAGGGCGACAATGGCGAACACTGCGGCATCGATACCAAAGATTCCTAAAGAGATCATGTATTATGTATGCAAGAGTGGTTTTTTATGGTTGGTTAATCGCGGCGGCGACACTTCGCCGCGGCATGTGGGCCGCGTTGAGTCAAACGGCTGTTATCCAAACGGATATATGCGCCGCACCCTTGGCTTAGGGGCGTAGCATACCCATTTTGGTGGCAAAGGTAACAAAAATTTGCCAATCAAATGTTAAAATTTCATACCAATTTCACCCCCTGTTGATAAATAATTGGCCTTCCGCTCCGATTGTTGGCTTTTTCGCCGCGCGATTCCCCGCTCAGCGCGGCGGGCGTGCCCCACTCGCGGGAAGACCGATGTAAGTGATGCGGAGATGTACCCGGTTATTTGAGTACGCTGGAGTCAACCGACTGCGGCCCCGAGATGTCGATCGACTGGTCGACCTTCTTGCCGTAGCCGAAGGTGTAGGTGAGGCTCACGCCGAATTTGCGCCCGGTGCCATATTGATTTGTATCCTTGTCATAGCAGCCGGACTGAAATTTAGTCCAGGATTTCGAACGGGTGTTAAATATGTCAAGGACGTAAGCCGAAAGATAGAGATTGCCGTTACCGTAAGTGAAATCGAAGTCACAATTGTTGCGATAGTTGAACCGCTCCATACCCGCTTTATAAAGTTGTTCGCGCGGGTGATGGTAAGTAAGGGAGAAACGGCAGTTCTTCAAAGTGTATGCGGCGTTGGCGTAAAATGAAAAAGCGTGCAGCGAGTCGGCATATCGTCCCATGGCTCTGTAGTAGTTGTATTGAGGGCCGAGTGCAAACGATAACGAGTTGTCTAATAGACTGAGGCGTGCGTTTATGTCTATTTGGACCTCCTCTTCAGGACTCGCGTTAAATGGCGTTTTCAAGATTCCGCCATACTCTTGCGGCATAGCTGTGTAGTCAAACGTCGCGTAATCCGTTGTGCGGATGTATAATACAAAAGCCGAAATATCTAACCAGCGTTTAGGCAAATAGTTGGCTGTAAGGTAGCTGAAAAGCCTGTAATCGCCTTTCAGATACGGGTTGCCCTTAACCCACTGGATTTCAGACAGCCGGGTGAGGACGGGGTTCGTGTAAGCGCTGTTTGGCGGGTTGCTCGTAAGGTTGGCATTAAGGGCCAGTGACAGCTTGCTGCTCGCGGTCATCGATAACCACGCCATGATTGTGGGTCTCACAAGTCTTTCTCTCAAGTCGCCTGTCGACCATTCCGAGATGTTGATGCCTGGCAAAAGCGTGGCGGTGATGCGTTTTGTCGGTTTCCAAACGGCGCGGATTTTGCCAGAGAAGTCGCCGCGTGTCATAGCGGAATTCTGACTCGAATACCCGGAATAATGAGTGTCGAACCAGTTGATTGAGCCGTTTGTGTTGATTTGGAATATCCATTTGGGCGAGGCCTGGAACGAGACGGAGTAATCGAAATTCAGCGAGTTTGCGTCTTCCACACTGCCGCTTTCAATCGCGTCGGTGTCGGCGATCTTGCTCAGGGAGTTGTTAGTGTTGTGTGAGTGTGCGTAGCTCCAGCCACCCCACATCGTCCATTGTTCCGAAAGCTTACCTTGGTACTCTCCCCTGATCTGAGGAGAGAAAGATTTTGCTTTGGAGTTGAAGAAAGAGTTGTCCTCAGTGAATAACGATGGTGTCCAGCTGTCGCGGCTCTGCTGGCTGTCCTCGGGCTTGTTTCGGAACCCGAGCGAAACGGTGTGCGTCGCGATAAACGAGCCGTTGGTGTACCTGGCGTTCAACGCGGCGTTAAGATTCCTTTCTTTCTGTATGCTCCCCTCGTGAAAATCGCGGGTTATTTTGTCGTAATGTATGCCGTTGTAAAATAGATTTTTATAAGATTCCTTGCCGCGTTTCTCCGTTTTGTCGTCTTTGCTCATGCTGCCATTAAAAGTCGCGCCAAAGGTCATTTTCTTGTAAACCAGTTTGGAGGCTATGGAGACATCCCCCTCGCTTGGAGTCTGAAGGCCAATCTCGCCTCTTGTGATGCCGCCAGCCTCGTATTCGGTCATAATGAAGTTTACCACATAGGTATTACCTTGGTATATCGGGTCAGGCGAGTTCTCAATATATTCAACTCTTTTTGCGAGTTTCGGCCAAAAGGTCGCGAGGTCGTTCTGATTGGCTTTTACCCCGTTTATGAAGATTGCGACACTTTCGCCCGACATACTCGTTATCGCTCCATCTTTGACTTTCAGCATCGGCAGATGCATCGATTCGATGAGCGAGGCGGGACTGTTGGAGAGGTTTTTCTCGCTTTTCGTTGGAAGAAACACGATTTTGCCGTCCTCCACCCAGCCGCGGTCGGCCATGACGGTGATTTCCTGGAGGTGTTTCTCGGATGCGTGTGTGTCGGCAGTTTCAGTTGAGGCGCTATCTGCCATAGCCAGGGGAGCCACGGCTATGTACGCGAGAAAAAAGACAAGGGTTTTGATGTCTGTCATAAGCGAGGATGTGGGCCAGCGGCGTTTGGCGGGTTAGGATTTGTCCATCAATCTCGTTTGAGCCGATTTTGTGAAGGCGGCAGCGTTGAAGGAGATTGAGTGTTGGCTAATGAATGTTGTCTGCCGCAAATATATGGCTAATTTTTGTAACGGCCAACTCTTAAATGATTTTTTTTCGAAAGAGATGTTTCCGGCTTCGATGAACGTTTACCGAGTTGGGTTTCAGCCGAGGTTGAGCAGGAGGGTGGTGACTGATGGGGAGCCGTGGTCGCCGATGAGCAGCAGGGGCGACTCGAAATAGGTTGTGGAGTGAATTTCGCCGGTGAAGGGGTAGAGGCGCAGGGTGGGACCGAGACGGTCGACCACGATGAGCCGCTTGACTGCGCCGTTGTGGCGCAGGGCGCGGGCGAGAACTCGGCGGTCGGTGACGATGTGGTTCATAGACGGGGAGCACTTCCAGGCATCTAAATGCGGCGGGCACTGCGGGCCGGGATGCGGCGCTTGGCAGTGGAGGAGTCGGAGGGCGCTTGAAGCGCTTTCCGCGCGGTTGAGTCTGCCTTCTCGCTGTTGGCTTTATCCTCGATGGCGGCAACAGAGTCGGCGGCTTCCGTCTCGGGAGTGCCGAAGTTGAAGGTGCGGTGGGGGAAGAACGCGTGCGGCTGCGACTCGCGGCGAGTGCGCACAAGCGAGAGGCTGTCGAGGTGGAAGTAGTCGCGGCTGTCCGGGTCGAGGGCTATGTAGCCGTAGACGCGTTGAGGCGTGCGGGTTGAATCGAGCTGGATTTTTGCCGTCACCCATCCCTGGCTCAGGCCGGCTTCGTCGTGGTAGGCTATCGTGCCGTCGGTGTAGTCGGCGAGAATGCGCGACGCCACCCTGTTGCGCGAGTTGATAACTTTGTAGCGAAGGGTGTAGATGTCGCCCGGGTGCCAGTTTGTGTCGGGGTCGATGTTGAAGGTGATTATCTTTGAAAGCATTCTTGGCGAGCCGATTATGTGGCCCACGCTGTTCCAAAGCTCTACCGAGTCGCCTGCGATGGCTATTTGCGAGCTTGCGCCTGCGGCGATGTCGCTCTGGCGCTCCTCAAGAATTTCGATCACGCGGTCGCAAACCTCCATATACCTGTCGAGGTTTTTGCCATACCACATAAACGAGGTGTCGAGTTGCTGCTGCGTAACGCCATGGGCCATTAGCACGCTCTGCTTCAACGCCATTCGGCTTGAATCGTCGGGAAACTGCGAGTAGTTTGTCGAGGCTACGCCGTCGGCCATGTGCAGGTCGGCGAGAACCTGCGCGAGGTCCTCTTGCGAGAGCACCCCCTCGGGCTGTTTGCGGCATCCTCCAAGGATGGCGCCCACGAACAGCGCGACTGCCAACAGCAACCCGGCCCGACGCATTACTCAGCCTCCTCCTTTCCTTCCGCGGCTGCCTTCTTTGGTTTTAGGGAGAAAGGCACTTCGGAAATCTGCTTTGAATAGAAGAGAATCAACGCGATGATGCCCACGGAGATAGCCGCGTCGGCGAGGTTGAAAATAGGGCGGAAGAAGATGAAATGCTCCCCGCCGATCCAGGGCATCCACTCGGGCCAGTACCACGAAGCGAGCGGGAAATAGAACATATCGACAACTCGCCCGAAGAAGAGCGGCGCGTAGCCTCCCGATGCCGGGAAAAGGGTCGCCGTTTCGGGCGGGAGCGGGTTGTTGAAAATCTGGCCGTAGAAAACGCAGTCGATGATGTTTCCGGCGGCTCCGGCGACGATGAGCGCGAGGCACACGAGATAGCCTGTTTTAGCCTCCGCGCGGTCGCGGATGCGGCATATATAATATATAAGGAAGGCCACGACCACGATGCGGCCGAGGGTCAATAGCAGTTTGCTGCCTATTTCCCAGCCGAAGGCCATGCCGTTGTTCTCGATGAACACGAGCTGGAACCAGGAGGTCACCGGGAGGCTTTCGCCGAGGTAGAAGCTGGTCTTTACCTTGATTTTGATGGCTTGGTCAAGGATTATCAGCAGAATGATAATGGCCGCGGCCATTATGCCGCGGCGCGATTTGGTCTTTTCCAATAGGGTTGGCAATTGGGGGGTTGTTGTCGACGCGATTTCGGGCGCCTTACTTTTTGGACTCGACGCTGAGAGTGGCGTGGGGTACCACGCGGAGGCGCTCCTTGGGGATGAGCTTCCCGGTGATGCGGTCGATGCCGTAGGTTTTGTTCTTGATGCGGAGCAGGGCGTTTTGCAGTTTTTGAATGTACTGGCCCAGACGCAGAGCCTGGCGGCCGGCCTCCTCCTTCGAGTAGGTCAGCGCGCCCTCTTCAAGCACCTTGAATGTGGGCGATGTGTCGTCGGTGTCGTTGCCGTCGGAGTTCATCACATTAGAGCGAAGCATCTCGTAGTCGCTGCGTGCCTTTTCGAGTTTTTCCTCGATGAGGGCCTTGAATTCTTCGAGTTCTTCGTCGGTATAGCGGGTTTTCTCACTCATAATGGTGGGAATTAGGCGAGTTTTACGTTGATTGCTACCTGATTGCCGTCGATGTCGAGCATCTCGTCGGCTTCGGTCGACTCCACCGGGGCGACTGTGAGCGACGATGCGAGTACCTGGCGCGAAATGTAGTCGGCAAATTCGGCCACGGCCTTGTCGGTGAAGTCGCCCGGAGCGATAGTCACGTTGATTCGGTCGGTGATGTTGTAGCCGCGGCTCTTGCGGATGTTCTGAATGCGGTTCACGAGTTCGCGGGCAATGCCTTCGTTGCGCAGCTCGTCGGTGAGGGTCACGTCGAGAGCCACGGTGACAGAGCCTTCGTTTGCCACGAGCCAGCCGGGGATATCCTCGTTGTGGATTTCGACATCGGCCAGTTCGATAGTGGCGGGGGCACCGTCGATGGTGAGCGTTGTCTGGCCGTCGCGTTCCAACGCGTTGATTTCCTGCTGGGTCATCTCGCTCACAGCCTTGGCCACATTCTTCATCTGCTTGCCGAACTTCGGACCGAGCTTCTTGAAGTCGGGCTTGATGCGTTTCACCAGCACGCCTTCGTCGCTCCCTACAAAGCGCAGGTCCTTCACATTGAGCTCTGAAAGGAGGAGCGGGGCAATCGCCTCGATGTCGGCCCGGCGTTCGGCCGAGTCAACCGGGAGCATGAGCTGGCGCAGCGGCTGGCGCACCTTGATTGACACCTTGCGGCGCAGCGATAGGCCGAGCGAGGTGATGATTTGCGCGAGGTTCATGCGCTCCTCGAGCTTTTTGTCGATGAGGGTCTCGTCGGCTTCGGGGAATAGGGCCAGGTGGACCGACTCGGCCTTTTCGCCGCGGGCCTCGGCAGCGGGAGCCGTGAGGTCGCGGTAGAGCTGGTCGGCATAGAAGGGTGCGAAGGGAGCCATCAGGCGGCTGACGGTTTCAAGGCAGGTGTAGAGGGTCTGGTAGGCCGAGAGCTTGTCGGCATCCATCTCTCCGGCCCAGAAGCGTTTGCGGTTGAGACGCACATACCAGTTGGAGAGGTCGTTGTTGACGAAGTCGGCAATCGCGCGGGCCGCGCGGGTGGGCTCGTAGTCGTCAAGGGCCTCACCTACGGTTTTGACGAGGGTGTTGAGCAGGGATAGAATCCAGCGGTCGATTTCGGGGCGCTCGTTGAAAGGCACCTGGGCTTCAGCGCCGGTGAACCCGTCGACGTTGGCGTAGAGCGCCAGGAACGAGTAGGTGTTGTGGAGCGTGGCGAAGAGCTTGCGCGCTGTTTCCTGCACGCCGGCGTCGTCGAATTTCAGGTTGTCCCAGGGGGCCGAGTTCGAAATCATGTACCAGCGCAGGGGGTCGGAGCCGTGCTTTTCGATGGTTGTGAAGGGGTTCACGGCGTTTCCGAGGCGCTTCGACATCTTGTCGCCGTTCTTGTCGAGAACCAGGCCGTTGGAAATGACGGCTTTGTAGGCGACCGAGTCGAAAATCATCGTGGCTATGGCGTGAAGGGTGAAGAACCAGCCGCGGGTCTGGTCGACCCCTTCGGCGATGAAGTCGGCGGGGTAGAGCTCGCCCGAGTCGAGGCCCTCCTTGTTTTCGAAAGGATAGTGGATTTGAGCGTAGGGCATCGAGCCAGAGTCAAACCACACGTCGATGAGGTCGGTTTCGCGGCGCATCGGCTTGCCCGAGGGCGAGAGGAGCACGATATCGTCGACGTATGGGCGGTGGAGGTCGATTTTCTCGTAGTTCTCCTTAGAGTAGTCACCGGGCTTGAAGCCGTTGGCCTTGAAGGGGTTCTCCTTCATGAGGCCGGCCTCGACGGCGCGGTCTATTTCGTTGTAGAGCTGCTCGACAGACTCGATGCAGAGCTCCTCGCGGCCATCCTCAGTGCGCCAGATGGGGAGCGGAGTGCCCCAGTAGCGGCTGCGCGAAAGGTTCCAGTCCTGGAGGTTTTCGAGCCATTTTCCGAAGCGGCCCGAGCCGGTGGAGGCGGGCTTCCACTTGATTGTGTCGTTGAGTTCCATGAGGCGCTCGCGGGCAGCCGTCGTGCGGATAAACCAGCTGTCGAGCGGGTAGTAGAGCACGGGTTTGTCGGTGCGCCAGCAGTGGGGATAGTTGTGGGTGTGCTTCTCGACCTTGAAAGCCTGGCCGTCGCGCTTCATCTCGACCGAGAGGGTCACGTTGAGGTCTTCGGGCTCCTCGGTCATTTCGGGCTTGAACCAGCTCTCGTATTGGGGCTTGACGTATGAACCGGCATAACGGGCGTAGAGCGCGGTGTCGACGCAGCGCTCCACAAACTCGGGGGCGAGCTCGTCGATGGGGTAGTATTTGCCTTGCAGGTCGACCATCGGGCGGGTTTCGCCGCGGCGGTTGATCATGAACAGCGAGGGGATGCCGGCCAGTCGGGCCACCTTGGCGTCGTCGGCGCCGAAAGTGGGGGCGATGTGCACGATGCCGGTGCCGTCCTCGGTGGTGACATAGTCGCCGGGGATTACGCGGAATGCCTCGTCGGCTATTTCAACGAATTTGTCTTTGCCTACGTTGAAGCATTTTGCCTCGTTGGCGGCGGCGAAGGCGGTGACATATTCCGGGGCGAGGTCGTCGATTTTGGCAACCGGTTTCACCCAGGGCATCAGCTGGCGATAGCGCATCCCCACCAGTTCGGGGCCGCTCCAGCTTGCCACCTCCCGATAGGGCAGAACCTTGTCGCCGGCTTTGTAGTCGTCCATAGAGGCTTCGGCACCCTCGGCCTTGAAGTAGTTCTTCACGCACTCGCGGGCCATGACGGCCGAGATTTTCTCGCCGGTGTAGGGGTTGAAAGTGCGCAGGCACACATATTCGATTTTCGGGCCCACGCAGAGCGCCGTGTTCGAGGGGAGGGTCCAGGGAGTGGTGGTCCAGGCGAGGAAGCAGGGCTTGCCCCAGCCGGTCATCTCCTCTTTGGGCTCGAGGATTTCGAAAATGGCCGTAGCGGTGGTGTCCTTCACGTCGCGGTAGCACCCGGGCTGGTTGAGCTCGTGGGAGCTGAGGCCGGTTCCGGCAGCTGGCGAGTAGGGCTGTATGGTGTAACCTTTGTAGAGGTAGCCTTTGTCGTAAAGCTGGCGCAGCAGCCACCACACCGATTCGATGTAGCGGTTGTCGTAGGTGATGTAGGGGGTTTCAAGGTCGACCCAGTAGCCCATCATGTCGGTGAGCGTGGACCACTCGCGGGTGTACTTCATCACCTCGCTGCGGCAGGCGGCGTTGTATTCGTCGACCGATATTTTTTTGCCGATGTCCTCTTTCTTGATGCCGAGGGCCTTTTCCACACCGAGCTCCACCGGGAGGCCGTGTGTGTCCCAGCCCGCCTTGCGCTTCACATGGAAGCCCTTCATGGTCTTGTAGCGGCAGAAGAGGTCCTTGATGGTGCGGGCCATCACATGGTGGATGCCCGGCATGCCGTTGGCCGAAGGGGGGCCTTCGTAGAATACGAACGTTGGGCAACCTTCGCGCACCTCCATGCTGCGGTTGAAGAGGTTCTCTTCGTTCCAGCGGGCGAGCACTTCCTTGTTGATATCAGAGAGGTTGAACTTGCTATGTTCGGCGAATTTCATCGGGGTGTAAAGTTTTTATTTCAGACCCAAAGGTATGCGTGAATTTTTGCCCGCAAAGTTACTAAATTTCGCCGTCAATTCAAAACATTACTTAAATGATGGTGGATAAGGCCAGCGGGGGAGGTCAGTCGAGGAACTGGGAGGCGAAAATGGAGTCGGTTTTCTGGGTGATGATGAGGTCGAGCAGGTCGATTTCGCTCACTGGGTCGCCCGGGGCGGGGGGTGCGGCGGCTGACGAGGGGTTGATGGGGACGGGGGACGGGGCGACAGCCATCTCGCCGTGGTCGCGGAGCAGGGTGGCGGGCGTTTCGGGTATCGGGGCCGCGATGGCGGGCTCGGGTTGGCGCTTGTCGCGCTTCGAGCGGTTGAGGGCCGCCCACGATTCGGGGGCGCGGTCAACGCGTCCGCCGGTAATGTAACGGTCGCCCCAATAGCCGTTGTCGATGTCGCTAACCACCACTCCTCGCGAAGAGGAGGCGTGGATCATGGCGCCGTTGCCAACGTAAAGCCCCACATGGCTCACCTCCTTGTCGCTCGCGAAAAACACCAGGTCGCCGGGGCGTATGTTGTTGCGGGCCACGTTGGTGCAGTAGCGCACCTGCTCGCGGGTGGTGCGGGGAATCTTCACCCCCGTCACGTCGCGGTAGACGCTCATCACGAGGCCCGAGCAGTCGGTGCCCGCCCTGGTTTCGCCCCCGTAGTTGTAGGGGGTGCCGAGCCAGCGGTTGGCCTCGGAGACGAGGTCGCGGGCCATAGGGTCGGCGATTCCGGCGGTGTTCACCGGTTTGGGCGGGGTGGAGGGCTTGGCATGGCCGCCGTCGTGGCGGCGCTCGTTTTTCACAATCTTTCCCCTCGACCCTTTGACAGCGGAGCGCGACGAACCGCACCCTCCGAGCATAAGCCCGCAGAGCGCGACGCAGCAAAGGATTGCGTTCCTGACTGTTCGCAACGAGGTCATTTGGCGAGAAAGTGTGATGGCGCGATGTTTTTTCCGACGCAAAAATAAACATTTGGCTGAACCGATGCAACTAATTGCTGCCTGTTTTCGTCAAATTAACGTTGGCTGGATGGCCGACTGATGAAAAAGTGTTAATTTTGTCGCATAATAACCAATCCAAATCACATAATGGATATTCTGAAAGTTGAAAACGTCAGCAAGAGCTACACCAATCACAAGGCTCTTGACGATGTGAGCCTGGCGGTGCCGAAAGGCACGGTCTACGGGCTGCTCGGCCCCAACGGGGCGGGAAAAACCACCCTCATACGCATCATAAACCACATCACGGCTCCCGACAGCGGCCAGGTGCTGTTTGACGGCAAGCCACTCCGCGCCGAGGATGTGGCCCACATCGGCTACCTGCCCGAGGAGCGCGGCCTTTACAAAAAGATGAAGGTTGGCGACCAGGCGCTCTTCTTTGCCAAGCTGAAGGGGTTGAAAACCGCCGAGGCCGCGAAGGAGCTGCACGAGTGGTTTGACCGCCTCGAAATCTCCGACTGGTGGAACAAGAAAGTCGAGGAGCTTTCAAAGGGCATGGCCCAGAAGGTGCAGTTCATAGTCACTGTGTTGCACCGCCCCAAACTGCTGATTTTCGACGAGCCTTTCTCGGGATTCGACCCCATCAACGCCGACATACTGACGCGCGAGATTCTGCGCCTTAACCGCGAAAATGGCTCTACCGTGATTTTCTCGACCCACAACATGGAGAGCGTCGAGGCGCTTTGCGAGAACATCACCCTCATCAACCGCTCGCGCAACATCCTTTCGGGCAATGTGGCCGAAATTCGTTCGCGGCTCGGCGAAGGGCGCTACACTGTGAGCTTCGAGGGGGATCCCGACTCGCTTTTCGCCGCCCTTGGCGACCGCGTGCTGGCAAGCTCGGTTGTCGAAGAGGGTGGCCTGCGGAAGGTGTCGATGCGCCTGCGCCCGGGAATCGACCGCCGGGAGGTGATCGCGCTCGCCAACGACGCGGTCGACCTCGTGACTTTCGACCGCGCTCTCCCCTCAATGAACGACATATTCATCCGCACCGTGGAGGACTATAACCGCACCCACGGCATAACATCAATTGACGTATGAGCAACAAGATAGGAATCATCATAAGCCGCGAGTTCCGCGAGCGCGTGGCCAAAAAAAGTTTTCTGATCACCACCATCCTCATGCCGCTGCTGATGGTGGGCCTGATGGTCACTCCGGCGCTTATCGCGGCATTTTCGACCCCCACGGAAAGGGTCATCGCCGTTGACGATCCTACGGGCTTCGTGTTCAAGGCGCTCCAAGACGCCGACATGGAGTATGCCAAGTTTGTCAAAGTGGGGTCCGATACCGATTCTGTGCTCGGCTCGAAGGACTACGACGCCGTGCTGTCGATTTCGCCCAACATTGTGCAGAACCCAACCGGGGCTGTGACCCTCTTCCTTCACGATGCCGGGTCGATGGAAATGGAGATGACCATAACCAATATAATCAAGCAGGCCGTAGAGGAGCAGCGCCTCAAATCCTACGACATTGAGAACCTCGCGCAGATACTCGATGAGATTCAGGCCGATGTGAATCTCCGCACAATCCGCGTTGACGAAAGCGGCGAGGGGGAGAACACCTCATCGGCCCTGTCGTACTTCACCGGCATATTCATGACGTTTGTCCTCTATATGTTCCTGCTGATTTATGGACAGATGGTTATGACCTCGATTATCGAGGAGAAGAACAACCGCGTGCTCGAGCTGGTGGTTTCCTCGGTTAAACCCATGCAGCTGATGCTTGGCAAGATTCTGGGCGTGGGCCTGGTTGCTGTGCTCCAGGTGGTAATCTGGGGCGTGCTGCTCTGCCTCATCTCGGCGTTTGTCATCCCGGCCATCCTCCCCGAGTCGATCGCGCAGCAGGTTGAAATGTTGAATTCCGGCTCGTTTGACGCGGCTGCGGCTACTGCCGACATCGACCTTCTGCAGGCTCTCTCGGTCATCGGGTCGGTATGGTTTATTGCCAAACTCTTCTTCTACATACTGCTCTTCCTCGTTGGCGGTTTCCTGTTCTATGCGTCGATTTTCGCCGCTATTGGTTCCGCGGTCGACAATATCCAGGATGCTTCGCAGCTGCAATCCTTTGCCACAATCCCCATCATCATCGGTTTGGTGGTGGGTATGGCAGCCGCTACCGATCCTAACACTCCGCTCGCGTTCTGGACTTCGATTATCCCCTTCACGTCGCCCATGGTGATGCTGATCAGAATCCCGTTTGACATTCCCGGCTGGCAAATCTGGGTGTCGGTGGCCGCGCTCTACATTTCGTTTGTCGTTATGGCGTGGTTTGCGGCGAAGATTTATCGTGTCGGCATCTTCATGCATGGCAAAAAGCCATCGTTCAAGGATTTAATTCGTTGGGCTAACTATAAATAAACTCCCGATACCAATAAACAAGGAAGCTGTGAGGCGGCACCTCCGCCTCACAGCTTCCTTGTTTGTATTCTTTATAGTATTATTTCTGATTCTTGTATTGTGGGAGCACCGCCACGGGGAACTTCGAGAAGAGCGTTTGCACCGCTTCGGCAATGCTCTGGAGGTTGCGGTACTGGCCGCTGCCGTTGTCGATGATTGTGGCAACGGATGCCGAGTAGAGGGGCACTTTGGTGTCGATGTTGACAAAATCCATCGTCAGCACGCCCTCTTTGTATATGCCGGTGATAACCTGCGCGTTAGAATAGTATGCGGGGTTCCAGTACGGGCCGTAGTTGTAGCGGGGCCACATATAGGAGGGATAATATGGGCCATTGTAGGGGAAATAGCCTGGAGGGGGCATGAGCGGCTCGGTCTGAATCTCTTTCTGCGTTGTCACCGCGATGTTGATGAGCAGAGGGGAGTCGGCCGACTCGGTGTAGCCGCGCATCACCATCTCCTGGCGTATCGCTGCCGCGATGTTGTAGTAGGTCACCATCTGCATGCCGTCGGGGAGCTTGCCCATGTCGGGAGTGACGATGCGGAAGGTTTTATACTGAGCGAGATCGGCATTATTGTACACCTCGCTGTTGACGAGCTGGAAAGGCGAGCAACTGCAAAGGAGTGCCACCAACGCGATGAAGCTGAAAATCTTTTTCATACCCTCGTTTTGTTTAGTTGTTGCGTGAAAGGATGATGGGGTAATTCTGTTTTGAAATAATAACGCCTTCGACTGAAATAAAGTTCTCTAAATGAAATTGGCACCGAGTGGCTTTTTCGAACTATTTTCCGTAATTTCGCGTCAAAGAACATGAACTAAGATGAAAAAAGCTCTTTGCGACCTCGCGGTTGCCGAAAACCGACAGCTCGGGCCGCGTTTCAATTTGCTCACTCTCCGCGGCTCTCTACCCGCTGAAATTCTTCCCGGCCAGTTTGCCCAGGTGCGGGTCGACGGAAGCAAGTCGACATTCCTCCGCCGTCCGATTTCCATCTGCGACGCGGACCCCGAGGCAGGGATTCTGCGCCTCCTCGTTCGCCGTGCCGGGGCGGGAACAGAGGCGCTTTGCCAGCTGCGCGCCGACGATGTCGTTAACCTGCTTTTGCCGTTGGGCCGCAGCTTTTCGGCACCTGAAAGCAAGGATGCCCGCATCCTGCTTGTTGGCGGCGGTGTCGGCGTGGCCCCGATGCTGTTCTATGGAAAATGGCTCAAATCGAGGGGCTATCAACCCGAATTTCTCACCGGGGCGCGCTCGGTTGGCGAACTTCTGCTTCGCGACGAGTTTGAATCAATCGGGAAGGTTCACGTTTCTACCGACGACGGCTCTGCCGGGCACCACGGCCTCGTAACGCTTAACCCCGCCCTCGACCAGCATTGGGACCTCATAGCCTGCTGCGGGCCGAAACCCATGATGGTTGGGGTTGCCAAGCAGGCCATCGCGAGCGGCTCGCCATGCGAAGTGTCGCTTGAAAACATGATGGCGTGCGGCCTCGGGGCCTGCCTCTGCTGTGTTGAAAAAACAGTGAGAGGCAATGTGTGTGTCTGCACCGAGGGTCCGGTGTTCAACATCGACGAACTCACCTGGTTTGAGTGACAAAATGAGTTTAACGGGCGGTTGGCACGCTCTTGTTGCCATTAATCGCCAAGTATAAAGTTTCAATTTTTGCTATATAGTTATGGCGGAAAACCAAAAGGCTTGTAACCCATCTTTGGCTGTTGAAATCGGGGCGCTGAAAATGGCCAACCCGGTGATGACGGCTTCCGGCACCTTCGGCTATGGCGAGGAGTTTGCCGACCTTCTCGATATTTCCTCTCTTGGCGCATACATTGTCAAGGGCACCACTCTTCACCCCCGCCAGGGCAACGACTATCCGCGTATGGCTGAAACGCCCTCGGGGATGCTCAACGCCGTCGGGCTCCAGAACAAGGGTGTCGACTATTTCGCTGCCGAAATCTACCCCCGCATTCGCCGTCAGGGGTCGAACCTCATTGTCAATATCTCGGGCAACACCCCCGAGGAGTATGCCGAGGCCGCTCGCCGGCTCGCCGACCTTGACGATGTTGCCGCGCTCGAGGTGAACATCTCGTGCCCCAATGTCAAGCAGGGCGGACTCGCGTTCGGAACCACTACAGAAGGAGCTGGTTCGGTTACCCGCGCCGTGCGCGCCGCGTGGCCGCGCACCCTCATAGTGAAGCTTTCTCCAAACGTGACCGACATTACGGAGATTGCACGTGCGGCTGAGGCCGAAGGGGCCGATTCGGTGTCGCTCATTAACACCCTCATGGGCATGGCTGTCGATGTCGAGCGCCGCCGCCCCTGTTTGTCAACCGTCACCGGCGGACTTTCAGGCCCTGCAGTGCGCCCCGTTGCCGTGCGCATGGTGTGGCAAACGGCAAAAGCCGTGAAAATACCTGTGATAGGGCTCGGAGGCATCGCCTCGGGCCGCGACGCGATGGAATTCATCCTCGCCGGTGCCACGGCTGTCCAGGTGGGCACAGCCAATTTCCTTAATCCCGCGGTTTGCGCCGAGGTTATTGACTATATGGCCGAGTACTGCCGCCGCCACAACGTGGCCTCAATCAATGAGCTCGTTGGCGCGCTGGAAGTCTGAAACCACTTAAGGTGCTCTACAAATCATAGCGAAGGCTGTGAATCGAGAAAGTTGATTCACAGCCTTCGCTATGCCTATAAGGTTGGATTACTTGTTTTTGAAAGTGTTCATAATCCAGCGGTGTATCGCTTTCTCGGTGGTGTCAGAGGTCCAATGCTCGTTGATGGGGGTGATGAGGGCTTCCTTGGGGGCGCTGATGGAGTTGTAGACGGCGTAGCTCGTGGTGGGGGCGCAGGTGTCGTCATTGTAGCCCCATGTCATGAACACCGGGCACTTCAAATTGCGGGCAAAGTTAACCACGTCGAAATAGGCCATCGTGTTGATTTTCTCAGGGGTGTCAGACCCCGGGATGCGCGAGAAGTGGGGATAGCCATCGGCCCGCCCGGCCTTGAAGGCCGCCATGTCGCTAAGTGCCGGATGGTTGGCTGCCACGGCGGTCACTCTCTCGTCGAGGGCGGCAGTCACAATTGCGAGAGCGCCACCCTGCGACCCTCCCTGCACGGCAATGTCGCGGCCATTCCATTCGGGGAGTGTGGTCAGGAAGTCAATCGCGCGCACGCATCCGAGGAAAACGCGTCTCATATAATAGTTGTCGCGGTTGTCGAGCCCGTTGCACAGGTAGCCGTTCTCTTTACCAGAGAACGCTTTCGAGATTTCTGAGAATTGTTCGGCGGTCATTTCGGGGTTGAGGCCGTGAATCTCCATTTCGAAGCGGATGCAGCCGCTTTCGGCGTAGTAACTGTGGCGCAGTGGCTCCTTGATGGTTTTGATGCCGGCTCCGGGAGGGCACATCACAATGGGGCAGCTCCCAGGCTTGGCGTTTTTCGGCATCGTGAGGTAACCATAAATAGCCTGTCCCTGGCGGTTGATGTTGAGCTTCACAAGATAGGCGTCAATCTTGTCTGTCGAGTATTGCGGAGCCGGGGTCATGGTGTATTTCAACGGAGTTTCAGCGAGCTCTTTTAGCCCCTGGCTCCAGAATGCGTCGAAGTCGGCGGGCTTCTGAGTGAAGGGCTCGATTTTTTCTGGGGCGAACCCGACTTTCACATGGTGGCGGAACGTTTGCCCGTCGACCTTCGCCGTCAGGCGCAGGTCGCGGAATCCCGGGTGCTTCATCGGTTTCATGCGCAGTTTGGCACGCCCGTTTTTGAGCTTCACCGTGCCGGAGTCGTCGGCCTTCATAAGGTCGTCGGCAGCCTCCCAGGTCACTTCCAGGCCATCTTGCGGCATGCCGTAGTGATAAAACTGTATGTCGATTTCGGGCGATTCCCCCAGCTTGTAGTTCCAGTCGGCGTGGTCGGGCTGGGCAATCCAGAGGGCATCCGAACGGTATGGGTAGTTTTCAGCTCCGAAGCATGCTATAGCCATGGCCCCGAAAACGAGCAGTATAAGTTTGCGTATCATCTGTATGTGGTTGTTGAGTGAGCAGGGGACCTTTCCTCCGCGATGCAAAGTTACTAACTTGCCCACATTGTGGCAATAAATTTTCGTTCTTTCCCGATGATTTCCTATTTTCGCGATATATATTGAATTGAATAAGCCATGATCAAGGAAATTTTGGAGCATAACCGCCGCTTTGTTGCCGAGAAAGGATATGAGCAATTCATAACGAGTAAATATCCCGACAAGAAAATCGCGATCGTAACCTGCATGGATACGCGACTGGTGGAGCTTCTTCCAGCCGCTTTGGGCTATCGCAACGGCGATGTAAAGATAATTAAGAATGCCGGCGGAGTGATCACCAACCCGTTCGACTCAACGGTGCGCAGCCTGCTGGTTGCCGTGTACGAGCTCGGCGTGAACGAGATTATGGTAATTGGCCACACCAACTGCGGCGTGCAAGGCATGAATGCCGACGAGATGCTCGACCTCATGCGCGAACGCGGCATCCCCGAAGAGCACATCAACCTGATGATGCACTGCGGCATCGACCTGAAAAGCTGGCTGCACGGATTCGAGGATACCGACGAGGCTGTGCTCGAAACCGTCGACCTCGTGCGCAACCACCCCCTGATGCCCTCCGATGTCGTTGTCAAAGGCTATGTCATCGACACCCTCACCGGCGAACTCCGCCCCCTTTGATGAGATGGGGCTACTTATAGTACTTACATAGTTGTTGTCTTATCAGGTTTTAAAATCAAGTATTGAGTCTTTTGTATTTTAGTCACAAGTCGAAACTCGATAAAACTTATTGAAAGAGTTGTATGGCATTGAATGCGATAAGTTTATTCTGTTCATCTGGGATTGGAGATCTCGGCTTGAAGGCTAATGATATTAAAACCGTTATAGGATGCGAGATTCAGCAAGATAGAATGAATCTTTTCTTGCGAAATCATCCCGACGCGGTTGGATTTCGCGGAGACATTTGTGATTTAAAGTCGAAAATCATTGAATATTACAAGAAGAACTATACAGAGCCTCCTTTTGTGGTGTTAGCCACTCCGCCCTGTCAAGGAATGTCGTCTAACGGCATGGGTAAGATTCTTAATAATTTCCGTAATGGAGTGCGTCCCAAGTTGGATGAACGCAACAGGTTGATTATTCCAGCGGTTGAAATAGTTAAGGAACTAAAGCCCCAATGGGCCATATTTGAAAATGTGCCTAATATGGTTAATACCGTCATAATGGACGGGGAGAATAATCTGATAAATGTTATAGATTATATCAAACGTGAATTAGGGGGCGCATACGAGGGTAGTCCAGTAGTTCTGGACGTGGCTGATTATGGCGTACCCCAACATCGCAAAAGATTGATAACCATTCTGAGAAGAGCGGAAAGGCACAGGAGGAACGTAACTTATTTCCCCGCGCCCACGCATGCAAAGTCCTCAACGATTTTTTATAAACGTTGGGTTACTTTGAGAGACGTTATATCGTCTCTTCCTCCTTTATCCGCTAAGGAAGGTGAAAATCGGGACTCTGAATTCCCGCTTCATCGCGTTCCAATTTTGGATGAGAAGAAGATGTTTTGGGTTGCAAACACTCCCGAAGGGCAGACTGCGCTTAATAACCAGTGTGTTAACCCGGCGTGCGGCTACCAAGGTAATCGGACTCACGGAGCGCGATATGACAAAGACGGCATTAATAAAGCAAACATTGACACACCGCTATATTGCGAAAAATGCGGTGAGCTTTTACCTCGTCCCTACACGGTTGATAAAAAAACTGGACAAAAACGCATTATGAAAGCGTTTACAAGCGCTTATAAGCGGATGTCATGGGATGAACCGGCCAGCACGCTGACTCAGAATTTCCAGTATGCCTGTTCGGACAATAAGCTACATCCGAGTCAGAACAGGGTTTTGTCGTTATACGAAGCGCTAATTATCCAATCCATATCCCAATATGATTACTCTTTTGAGATTAATGGAAAGTATGCTTCTGACGGGCTCATCAGAGACTCTATTGGTGAGAGCGTTCCACCTTTGTTGATTGACAAGATAGCCAAATTCATTCTTAATTATAGATAAACTATTTAATTTTGTGCCCAATCCACTTTTTGTTGGCTAATTTGTCTATGTAGAGTTCGTTGTCAAGCACAGCGACCCAGTTGCGGCACATTTTTTTGACACCCTTGAATTTCATTACAGAAACGCTGGTGGTGCGTCCGCCGTTGTCTGAGGGCTTAACGACCTTTCCCCAGTCGTCCTGAATTAAGTCGTTGCAATAGAAGCACGCTACTATTGTCGGATTTTGGTCAATGAAATCCCATAATATTGCAAGGAGGTTGTTGGTGTCTCTGTGGTGGGCTTTCCAATCGAAGTCTGTTAGTAATTGAATCCGCTGCTCGCCAACAAGAGGTTTAGGAGTTTGAGTCGCAGGGGGAGTGCTCCCGCATGTCGCCTTAACCTCTATGCCACCAAATTTGTATGGGCTGAACACTTCTTTGCTTACGGGGTGTTTCCTGCCATTCTGGATTGTGTAAAGCGAATCGAAATACTGCCTTTTTTCTTGCGTGTCGGTTAAAAGCAAATCGGGATAGCCATCCTGGTGCAGATTGCTTTCCAATCTGCCGTTTGAAATCCGGCTGATGCTGTGGGCAAAGTATTCGCCAACTAAGCCGCTAAGATTCCTTAACCCTAACGTTTCAAAAATATTTATGTCGAAATCTAATGTTGTTTCGTTTAATTTCAAGAGAGCGTCATTGGCGAAATGAATTGCTTCCACAATCTCTTCGTTTGAAAGCACAATGTGTCCCTCAAATTCAACTTGTTGATTTTGATTGATTATATAGTTATTCATACAAAAAGGTCTTTAACATCTACTTGGAGAGCGTCGGCCAACCGCTTTATGTTGCTTAACGTGATATTTCTCTCGGCTCGTTCGATCATTCCGATATATGTTCGGTGGAAGTTGGCTCTGTAGGCTAATTCTTCCTGCGAGATGCCAAGTTTCTTTCGAAGTTCTTTGACTCGGAGCCCAAACTTGGAAATGAAGTCGCTTTCAGTTCTCATAGATAATTATTGTATGCAAATTTACAGCCGGCATTTCCCTTGCGCAACAGACTATAAGTAGCATTTTGGGCGCTGTCGCCATAAGGAATTTTCAAGTACCGCTCAAGTTATGAGGTTGTTTCAGATTCCTGAGAGGCTATTCTCCGAATGTTTTGAGAATATGAAAACCGGCCGCAAACACGTTGAAAACGTGAGTGGGGCCGGTCGATTAAAGGTACAGCGCTTGGTGGGTTAAAGTGAGAATTTGAGGGTGGAGGCGGAGTGGCGGGCTATGTAGATGCCGGGGGGTAGGAGCGATCGGATTGGGATTTCATCGCCGGCAGATGCGGGGAGGGTGAGGATGAGATTGCCCGAAGGGGAATATATTTCGAGCAACGCCCCGGGACCGCTGACTATGAGAACCCCGTTGGCACCTAAGGCGAGCGAGGCCGGGGCGGTATCGTCAGTGACCGGGGTGCCAATCGCGGTATCTGTTTTGGTGGCGAATATGGGGAGCGAGGGGAACCAATAGTTCATAATCATTTCGTAGTCGCGGATTTTCACGCCGCCGGGCGAGTAGCGCCGGGTGATATAGGTGGGGGTTCCGAATTCGTGATATAGCGACATGTAAATCTCATCGGTCAGCGGGTGCACTCCCATCGAGCATCCGTAGAGTTTCCAGTTCTCGCCATCTTTGTCGAGGTCGATAAAAAGGCTCGCTTCGCGCTTGTCGATGTCGAAACGATATATTTGCGAGCCTGAAAACCAGCGGTTGGCTCCCCCTTTCCAGTAAAGAACATTCTGCCGGGCCGATGCGCAAAACGCGTCGGGGGTCCATGCATACCACGAGTTTTGCGGGCCATACATCCCCTCTGGAATCGGGATGATTTCGGTCTGCAGGGTCGCGGGGTCGAGCCGTACGAGGTAGTTCAATGCCGCTCCGGAGCCTTGCTTGTTTTTAGCCACTGAGAGCCAAAGGTCGCCATCCTTCGAGCGGACGATTGAACCGATTCCGGCGCCATCCTGAACAATGTCCATCGAGATCACTCTCACTACTTTGTCGAGTTCCGGGTCGATGACGAGCACGCCATACTG
>CAYTBH010000030.1:0-21149 GCA_964435935.1 uncultured Alistipes sp. | reverse complement strand
AAGCCAGCAGATTTACAGTCTGCCCCATTTGGCCACTCTGGAACACGCCCGATATATAGTTTAAAAACTACAATCTCCAAATCAATTGTGAGCCTCTTGTCGGATTCGAACCAACGACCCCGAGATTACAAATCACGTGCTCTGGCCAACTGAGCTAAAGAGGCAGTTTTCAAAGTTCTAAGCAAAGGAGGGCAGCGTTCTGCCTCATTTGCGGTTGCAAAGTTACGCACTATTTTTAAATCTGCAAATATTTCCGCCAAAAAATTTCGCGCCGCGGTCAAAAAACAATCCGCGGGGGCTATCGGGGCACCCCGGCGGGTGGCGCGGGGAGGTCGGCAAAGGCTCCGGCGGCGAGATTCGACAGCAGGAAGCGGCGCCCGCCGACTTCGGCATAAAGGTCGACGGCGAGCCCCGAAAGCGCCGCCAGCTCCTCGGCGGCGAGCCTGGCGCTGAGCGCGGCGAGCTCGGCCTGCTCGGCAGCAGTCAATTCCCGGCGCGCGGCGGCCTGCAGGAGCGCGCTCACACTGTTAACCAGGTCGAGCGCCCAGGCGCGGGTGCCGAAAAAGAGATTCCAGCGGTCGGAAGCGGCGGGGTATCGGGCGAAGCGGTCGGCCTCCCCATCGTAGCCTACGATAATTACATAGCGCGCTTCGCGGCCGCCGAACGCGCCCGCGAGGTCGCCGCGCAAAACGGTGTAAACCCGGTAGTCGGCATAATACACCTCAAACGAGGTCGAGCGACGCGCCTGGGCTGCCATCGCTTCCCATTGGTCGTCCGACGGCCCGGGGGCAGGTTCCTGCCCGGGCACGCGCCCGTCGTCGCCGATCCACACGTCCTGCCCGGGAGGGCGGTTCGGGGCTGGCGAGGGTTCGTCGCGGCGGCACGCGGCACCGCAAAGCACCGCGCCGAGCAGCAGAGCTGAAAGCGTTCTGATGAGTCGGTTCATGAAGGCGAAGAGCACGAGGCTCGGAATCAATGTTTCCGCAAAAATAATAATTTTTTCGCTACATTCGCGAAAAACAGCCATAATGAACATAGCGAAAGCGGCCGCCCTGGCCGCCCTCATCATCAGCCTGCTCCCCTTCCGGGCCGACGCCCTCGATGGGGCTTGGAGCGGACGACTCTCCCTGGGAATCCAAAAACTGCCCTTGGTGTTCAACTTCAGCGAGAGCGCCGACGGGACGACGGAGTGCGCCATAGACTCGCCCGCGCAGAACGCGACGGGCATCCCCGCCAAAGTGACGCGCTGCACCGCCGACTCGGTGGTAGTCGACTGCCCTTCGATCGGAGCATCGTTCGCCGGGCGGATTTCCAACGGCAAAATCTCAGGCCAGTTCACCCAGCGGGGCATCGCGCTGCCACTGAAGCTCACCCCCGCGGCCCCCGCGGAGGACACGCGCCCGCAGACCCCGCGGCCTCCCTACCCCTACCAGGTTGTCGACACCTCGCTCACTGCGCCCGACGGGGCCGTGATGAGCGCCACCCTCACCCTCCCGGCCCATGCTGGGAAGCGCGTGCCAGCCGTGGTGATGGTGACCGGCAGCGGCCCGCAGAACCGCGACGAGGAAATCTTCGGCCACAAGCCGTTTGCCGTCATAGCCGACTACCTCGCCCGCAACGGAGTGGCCTCGCTGCGCTACGACGACCGCGGCACCGGCAAATCGGGCGGCGACTTCGCCTCTTCGACCACCCACACCTTCAAGGCCGACGCCGAGAGTGCCGCCGACTTTCTGCGACGCTACCCCGGGATAGGCAAGGTGGGCGTTCTGGGGCATTCCGAGGGGGGCACCATCGCTCTGATGCTCGGCTCCGGGAAGAGAGCCGACTTCATAATCACCCTCGCGGGGATGGCCGTTTCCGGCAAAGCGACCCTGCTTGACCAGAACAGCCGCCAGCTCGACAAATCGGGCATCAAGGGAGCCGAGAAAGAGAGCACCCTCGAAGCGTTGGCCCTCTTTTTCGACGAAATCGCCTCCCAGGCCCGCAAGGGGGTCAGCGAGCCCATTGACATCGACTCCCTGACCGCCGCCCGGGGCATCAACGTGCCTCGCGCCATGGCCGGGCAGCTCGCCGCGGCTCAGAAACAGCGCACCCCATGGTTTGACACCTTCCTGACCCTCGACCCGGAGGCAACCTTAGGCAAAATAAAATGCCCGGTGCTCGCGATTAACGGCGACAAGGACACCCAGGTCGACGCCGAGGCGAACCTCGCGGCCATAAAGCGGATGGCGAGGCACCCCGAAATCCACCGCCCGGAGGGGCTCAACCACCTGATGCAGCACGCCGAGACCGGCGACGCCGCGGAATATGCCAAAATCCGCGAAACCATGGCGCCGGAAGTGCTCGAAATCATCCTCGGTTTCATCAAGAAGCAGTAACGCCGGCTCCCCTCCGCCGGGGAGTTGGTTTTTGATGGAATTTTCGCTAATTTTGCGTCAAACAAACTCACACCTTATATATGGAAGAAATCAAGAAGCGTCTCGCAGCCTACCGCGAGGCGATGAAGAGCGCCGGAATCGCCGCCGCCATCATACCCCAGACCGACGCCCACCTGGGCGAATACATCGCCGACCACTGGCAGGTGCGCCGCTGGCTCAGCGGCTTCACCGGCTCGGCGGGAACACTGGTGTTCACCCCCTCGGAAACGCTGCTGTGGACCGACTCGCGCTACTTTCTTCAGGCCGCCGAGCAGCTCGCCGGCACCGGCATCACACTGATGAAGGAGGGCCTGCCGGGCACCCCCTCGATTGCCTCCTACCTCGCCGGGAACCTCGTGAAGGGGGCCACGGTAGGGCTCGACGGCAAGCTCTTCGCCACCACCGAAATCGCAGACCTCCGCTCGAAGCTCGAAAAGCACGGGCTGAAGCTCGACACCCACTTCGACCCCGTCGACAAGCTGTGGGCCGACCGCCCCGAGCTCCCGGCGGCACGCGTCTTCATCCACGGCGAGGAGTTCGCAGGCCGCTCGGCAGCCGACAAAATCCGCGACGTCCTTGCGCAGACCCGCGAGCAGGGTGCCGAGGCGATGTTCGTTTCGGGGCTCGACGAAATAGCCTGGGTGCTCAACCTGCGCTCGTCCGACGTGAAACGCACCCCTGTGGCCACCGCCTTCCTCTATCTCGCCCCGGCTGGGTCGACCCTCTTCATCAAGGAGGAGAAAATCGACCAGGAGGTTGCGGCCTACCTTGATGGAATCGGCGTTGGCGTGCGCCCCTACGACGCAGCACTCCCCGCGCTGAACGCCCTGCCCGCAACCGCCACGGTGCTCATCGAAGCGCCCCGCACGTCGCAGGCCGTTGTCGACGCCCTCGGCTCGCGCGCGGTGCCTGGTGCCTCGCCCATCATCGCGCTCAAAGCCGTGAAGAACTCCACCCAGATTGCCGGAATACGCAAGGCGATGGAGCACGACGGCGCCGCCATGACCCTTTCGCTCATGGAAATCGAGCGCCGACTCGCCAAGGGCGACACCATGACCGAGCTCGACATCGAGGAGATTCTCTCGCGCCACCGCGCGGCCCAGCCCTACTACTTCGACGACAGCTTCGACACCATAGCCGGCTACGGCCCCCACGGCGCAATTGTCCACTACTCGGCCACCCCGGCTTCGGCCTCGACCCTGAAACCCGAGGGGCTGCTGCTCATCGACTCGGGCGCGCAATACCTCTGGGGCACCACCGACATCACCCGCACCATAGCCCTCGGCACCCCCACCCCTGAGGAAAAGCGCGACTTCACCCTGGTGATGAAGGGGCACATAGCCCTGGCGCTCGCGATCTACCCCGAAGGGACCCGCGGCGGGCAGCTCGACGCCCTGGCGCGCCAATACCTCTGGCAGGAGGGTCTTAGCTACCTCCACGGCACCGGCCACGGGGTTGGCCACTTCCTCTCGGTTCACGAAGGGCCGCAGAGTATCCGCCTCAACGACGTGCCCTACGCCTTGCAGCCCGGCATGCTCACCTCCAACGAGCCGGGGCTCTACCGCGCGGGGGTCCACGGCATACGCTGCGAGAACCTGGTGCTCACCGTGCCCGCCTTCACCACCGAATTCGGCAACTTCTACCGCTTCGAAACCATGACGCTCTGCCCCTTCGACCGCTCGCTGTTTGACACCGCCATGATGACAAAGCGCGAAATCAACTGGGTAAACGCCTACCACGAAGAAGTGTTCCGCCGCGTCAGCCCGCTGCTCGACGAGGATGCCCGCGCATGGCTGGCCGACAAGACCCGCCCCCTCGACTGCTAAACCTCAAAAACATCAAGAAAAACCAATGGCTCTGATAATACCCCTGCGGGGTTTCACCCCCAAAATCGGCCAGGAATGCTTCCTGGCCCCGAACGCCTCGGTGATTGGCGACGTCGAGATGGGCGACCAATGCTCGGTGTGGTTCAACACGGTGCTCCGCGGCGACGTTAACTCGATACGCATCGGCAACCGCGTCAACATCCAGGACGGCTCGGTTCTCCACACCCTCTATCAGAAATCGACCATCGAGATTGGCAACGACGTGTCAATCGGCCACAACGTGACCATCCACGGCGCCAAAATCCACGACTTCGCCCTCATCGGCATGGGAGCCGTGGTGATGGACGACGCCGTTGTCGGCGAGGGTGCCCTCGTGGCCGCCGGAGCCGTGGTGCTTTCGAAAACGCATATCGGCCCCCACGAGATGTGGGCCGGCGCTCCTGCCAAATTCGTGAAAATGATGGAGCCCGAGAAAGCCCGCGAACTCAACGAGAAAATAGCCCGCAACTACCTTTTCTATTCAAAATGGTATAGCGAGCCGGGCTCCGAACCCTACGAAATCTAACCACCTGACTTCACACCCCCAAGCCGCCTATGTTTGAAAACTTCTGGGACCTCCTTTCGGCCACCGAAATCAACGGGGTCAACGCCACCGCACGCCTGTTGCTGAGCCTGGCGCTCGGGGCCATCGTCGGAGCCGAACGCAAGCGCAAAGGGCAGATTGCCGGAGTGCGCACCTTCGCCCTCATCTCGCTGGGCGCGTGCCTGGCCATGCTGCTGTCAATATATGTGCCCCAGGAATTTCTCGGGCTCAAGAACGGCGACCCGGGGCGCATCGCGGCGCAGGTGATCACCGGCGTGGGCTTCCTCGGCGGCGGCGCGATGATCCACATGAAAGGGTCGGTGAAAGGGCTCACTACGGCTGCCGGCATCTGGATTACGGCCACCATCGGCATGGCCGTCGGGGTGGGGATGTACCTCAGTTCGCTCGTGGCCACGGCTCTCACGCTGCTTGTTCTCGTGGGCTTCGAATTCTACGAGCAGCTCGCCGGGGTGGGCCACGAAAACCGCGCCATCAAACTGCGGCTCGACGGAATTGTGAGCGACATCACCCCCTACGAAAAGGCGCTTCAAGCCGCCGGGGTGCACCTGTCGACATTCTACCTCACCTACGACTACGAGGAGCAGACCACCGACCTGGCGCTGATTGTGCTGGCGCCCACCCACCGCGACTACCTGCCCCTGTTCTCGCAGCTCGCCTCGCTGGGGGCCACCCGCTCGATCACGCTATCGTCGCAAGGCTGAGGAACCTCAGCGCAGGAACGACGTGGCGTTGAAATAGAGCCCGAACGACAGGCCCACATGCCAGTTGCGCGCCGGGTAGGTGAGGTAATTGGCATAGCCGCAAATCGAGGCGAAAGGCAGATTGTAGACCAAGTCGAGCTCCCCGACAAACTCTGGATTTGAAAACCATCGGCCCTGCCGCGCTCCCAGCAGCGTGGCGGGGTCTTCCTCTATGCGCCTGAACGGCAGGAAGAGGTAGCCTCCGAGGCGCACCTGCGCCCTGCTGAGCGGTTTCCAGATGGGGGTGACCCCGGCGGCCACGAACGAGTTGGCGCGGAACGCCTTGTTGAACGAGAGGTCGGTGGCCGGGGTCGGGGTGAACGCCGGGGCGTTGACGAGCGAGGCATAGTAGGTGTTCAGCAACCGGCGGGTCGACACCAGCACGTCGGCTGACAGCCCGAGCGAGAACCGGCTCCCCGCGGCGAAATATTTTTCGACCTGCAGCTCGGCCTGGAACCAATGGATATCCTTCTCATAGCGCTCAGCGGCCTCGTCGAAATCGTGCTGGCGGTAGAAGTATGTGCCGACGTTCTCCATCGCGGTCAGCTTCAGCGCATAGCCCTCGGAGGGGAAGCTGCGGGTGTCGAGGGCGTCAAACTCCAGCCGCCCGACGGCCTGACCCAGGCGCATGGTGGTGCGCTCGCGGCCCGCCTCGGTGAAGTCGCCCCGGTCGTTGGCATAGAAGCGGTCCTTGGTGACGCCTCCGCCCACCGCCACCGAGGCCTTGCCGCGGCGACCGACGGCCCAGCCGTAAATCAGGCGGCCGAACCCCTCGTGGTGGGTGATGAACGTCGGGGAGTTATCCTCGTAGAACAGTTTATCGTTTTCGTAGTATTTCCGGCGCGAGTAAACCGCCTCGATTTCCAGCGCCGAGGGGAGCGACGAAGCCATGTAGAACCGGGCGCGCCCCTCACCGGCCATGTAGCTCTGGCCGATCCACCCCATGAGCCGGGTGTCGAACGAGCGCTTGCGCAGCGTCGCGAAACTGGCCGAGAGGAATATCATCGAGCTGGTGGCCGACGAAAGGTAGCCTCCGGCGCCGAGCGCGAAGTTGCTTTTGGGCTTTGCCGCGAGGTCGAGGGTGAAGAAGCCCGTGCGGTCGTTGTAGCGCGCCTGGGGAATGAGGTTGCGCAGGCGTCCCGGGGTGATGGCGCGGTAGTAGGCCAGGCGCGCCTGGTCGAGGCCGAAGGTGTCGACCCCCTTTTTGGGGCGGAACAGGGCCGCCAGATACTCGTTTTGCGAGCGGGTGCCACCGGTGACGCTCACCGAGTCGAAGCGGACGTAGGGAGTGCCCGACTTGAACACCTGGCGGCGAAGGGCGCGCGCCTCAGCGGGCACGCGGCTCTGCACCCGGCCGCGAAGCGAGTCCATCAGCTCCATGGCGCGGTTATAGCCTATGGCGTATATCTCCTTGGCCTTTCCGAAATCGAGGAGCGAGAACTGGCTCACGTCGACATGGATTTTCATCCCCTCGTCCTCGGGAAGCGAATAGTCGTTGTTCTGGATAATCATGTCCTCGAGCTGGCTCAGAAGTGATGTCGAGGGGGCCGGGTTGAGCGAGTGAACGTCAACGCCGATCATGAAGCCGGGAGCGAAGTCCTCGCGCATCACGTCGACGGGGAAGTTGTCGTAGATGCCACCGTCGTAGACAAACACGCCGTCCATCTTGATGGGCTGGAACACAGCCGGAAACGACATAGAGGCGCGGATGGCGTCGCCCAGCGACCCCGAGCGGCACACGATTTTGTGCTTGTGGATCACATCGGAAGTCACGCAGCGGAAGGGCACGAAGAGGTTGTCGAAGTCGCCCTCGCACTGCGCCGTGAAGCCCGCGAAGAGGTCCATGAACGCGAAGTTCATCGGCAGCGGCGAGATGAGGCTCGTGGGCAGTATGTCGCTGCCCCGGTTCAGGGAGTCCTTGGGCGCGAGGTTGACGTTGATGTGCGAGAAAGCCGGGGTGTTGGGCTCGCGCACGAAATAGTAGGTGAGCGCCGGGTCGACGCGTCCAGTCGACCAGTTGGCGAATCCCGGGGAAAGGAGCAGCTCCATCATCTCGCCGGGGGTGTAGCCCGAGGCATACAACCCGCCGACGATGGCCCCCATCGAGGTTCCGGCCACATAGTCGATGGGGATGTCGTTGTCCTCGAGCGCCTGGATGACCCCGATGTGGGCAATCCCCTTCGCGCCGCCGCCGCTTAGCACCAGCCCCACTGACTGGCCCGCGGGGTAGCGAGCCCCGTCGGTTTCAGCTGACGGGGCGACCGCCTCAACCTGGTTCGATGAAGAAAAGAGGGCCGGCAACATCGCGGCCGCGAGCAATAACATCCTTCTCATAGCCAATAGTATTCGCGGCAAATTTAGCGATTTTAGCCCAAATAGCGTAGTTTCGGGCGAAAAGAAGTAACTTCGCGACATGATGGAGAACAACGAGGAGCTTCGCACGGCTTGGGAATTCGCCGAGCACACCGGGGTCAGCATTTTCCTGACCGGCAAGGCCGGCACAGGCAAAACCACTTTCCTGAAAGCGCTCAAGGAGCACACTGCCAAAACGGTGGCCGTGGTGGCTCCCACGGGTGTGGCCGCCATCAACGCCGGCGGGGCCACGATTCACAGCTTCTTCCAGATCGCGCCCTCGCCGTTCGTGCCCGGCACCCTCACCGACCAGAAGTTCAACTTCTCGAAGCAGAAGCTGCGCATAATCCGCGCCCTCGACATGCTCGTGATCGACGAGATTTCGATGGTGAGGGCCGACCTCCTCGACGCCATCGACGACGTGCTGCGCCGCGCTCGCCGCTCCACGCGGCCCTTCGGCGGAGTGCAGCTGCTGATGATCGGCGACCTGCAACAGCTCGCCCCGGTGGTGACACCGGCCGACGAGGCGATGCTCCGCGACCACTACCCCACCCCCTACTTCTTCGGCAGCAAGGCGCTGGCCCAGATTCCCTACGTCACCATCTGCCTCACGAAGGTCTACCGCCAGCAGAATGCCGACTTCGTTGAGCTCCTCAACCATGTGCGCGACGCCGCGCTCACGCAAGACGACTACCGCGCCCTGGCCGAAAGAATCGACCCGGGATTCCGCCCGGCCTCCGACAGCGGCTACATCCGCCTGACGACCCACAACCAGCAGGCCGACGACTACAACGCCACCCAGCTGCTGATGCTCCCGGGGCGCGGCCGCGTCTACACCGCAAAGGTTCAAGGCACCTTCCCCGAATACGCCTACCCCACGGCCCCGTCGCTACAGTTGAAAGTGGGGGCCCAGGTGATGTTCGTGCGCAACGACCCGGAACACCGCTACTACAACGGGCGCATCGGCCGGGTGGTGGAAATCACCCCAACGTCGCTCCTGGTGAAGTGTCCCGGCGACGAGGAGCCAATCGAGGTCGAGGAACAGGTGTGGGAAAACGCCACCTACACCATCAACGAGCAGACTTTGAAGGTGGAAACGCAGGTGCAGGGCACCTTCACCCAGATGCCGCTGAGGCTCGCGTGGGCCATCACCATCCACAAAAGCCAGGGCCTGACGTTCGACAAGGTTGTGATCGATGCCGGGCGCTCGTTTGCCCCCGGGCAGGTCTATGTGGCCCTCAGCCGGTGCAAAACCCTCGAAGGGATTGTGCTCGCGACCCCCATCAGCGGCGGGCAGATCATGGCCGACGCGGCTGTGGCGGGCTACACCGCGGGGCAGGATGCCGCCGCTGCCCGCTCCATCGAGCAGCTGCCCGACATAAAGGAAGCCTATTTCCGCCAGCTCCTTTGCGAGCTGTTCACCTTCCGCGAGGTCACCGACCTGCAGCAGAGCCTCGCACGCCACATCTCGCAAACCTACTCCCGCCCCTTCCCCGAGGAGACCGCCTCCCACCAGGAACTGCAGACCGCGCTCCGCGAAAAGGTGACCGACGTGGCCGACAAATGGCTGCTCCTCCTCAAGAGCGCCCCCGCGGCCACCCTCCGCGAGCCGGCATTCCTGGCGCGCGTGGGGCGCAGCGCCGTTTACTTCGACAACATACTCGGCGAGCTCTTTGGCGACCTCCTCGACCGCACTTCCAGGGTCAAGACCGAAAACAAGCGCGCCAACCAGCGATTGCAGGAACTCAACGCCGACCTCCGCGGCGCCACGGACTCCCGGCGGGCTCTCCTCGCAGCCATCGCGCGCGACGGCTTCACTATATCCAACTACCTAAATGCCAAGCAGGCAGCAATAATCGAGGCAACCGCCGGCGACAACAAGGGGGCGCGCAAAACACGCAAAACCCGCTCGCCGCGCGAAAAAAAGCCGAAAGAACAGAAGGAGAAATCGCACCTGACCACCTACCGCATGTTCCGCCAGGGAATGAACCGCGCCGAGATAGCCTCCGAGCGCAACCTCGCCGTGTCGACCATCACCCACCACCTCGAGACATTCATACCCACGGGCGAACTCACCATTGACGACATCCTCACCCCCTCGGTATGCACCCAGATTGCCTCAGCCATAAAGCGCGTCGGCCTCGATGCCGGCATCCCCGGCCTGCAATCCCACCTCCCCTCGACCGTCACCCCCTCCGACATCCACCTCTACCTCCGCTATACCCCCACCCCCGAATCTTGACAATTGCCAAGGGTGACTCTGCCGCCCTATCTGTCAGCGCTTAAACAGTTCCTCGATTTTTGCCACATCGCTGAGTACGTCTGCAAAGGTCGGCACCTTGTCATCGTATATCATATTTGTGACCATCGTATCATAGTCACGCTTCCACTCGTCCATCACGCTCGCTGGCGGGACAAGGGAGATTCTCCCACGAACGTCAGCGGCATAGTCGACTCCGCGTACCGAAGTAAATATCTCACGATGATGGCGGATTGTTTCCCATAGTCCTACATCGGCTATAGCTTTGACGGCAATTCCAGCTTCAAGCATCTTGCACAGATCGTATAAATGCCGCGACTTTCGATTGGCATTAAGACATCCACTCGTGGTGAATAATTCGTGAAGTAGGAACACCTTCTCAAGAAATGTCTTTTCCGGGATAGCCGCGATGACAGAAGTTTTCGCACTACTATTCAAGGTAAGATGAGGGAAAGCACCTGCCACGAACGACTCAACCTCAGCCTGCGCCGTAGGTTCAAATAGCGAACGAGCCCCGACTTCCAACAGCACCTCGTCTCTAAGGTATGAATTTGCTGCGGATGGCAATACCGTTTTATATATTATGTGAATCTGACGGGGCTCAGGGTAAGTCGCATCCCCTTCGCCATCAGGGTCGGCTCGAACTTCCACATAATCACTGAGCCCCGCACTCTCGACAGCCATTGAGATGTCAGCGACAAGCACATCCCTGACAAACACCGACGATGCCTTACGCAACTTTTTTAATTGCTTTTTGGTAACGTCGCCTTCAACGCCAAACACGCTCCGATCTATAGCTACATCAATATCCTCAGAAAAACGCCGGATGAGTCCCCACACCTTGCTGAGCGACGTACCGCCTTTGAACACCATCTTATTGGCGTATGGCAACGAAAAAAGAATGTTCAGCAATTCTGTGACCCAAAAATCTTTTTCAACCGCCGCGACAGGCAGCTTGATTTTAGCGGCTGTTTGTTCAAACACCATTCTCCGCTGAGGTTCAGCTAAGGTAAGAAATTTATTCATAGGAGGTGAGTATGATTTTACGAATCCACGCCGGGATAAGGGGAAAATCGTTTTTCATCGTTTCAATTGGCACGTCAATTATAAGCTTGCGGATATGCGCGAGCTGACTTTCTGAAACATTCTTCTCTCCGATTTCGCGAAGGGCGAATGTAAGTAGCATAGCAAAGTCATTCTTAAAGGCAAGATTCTTTTTCGCCGTGCGTTTGAATTGAATACCTCGGTTCCCTTCCAGTTTTACCTTGCGAGGCGACCCATCCGTCAGGTAGACAACGTTCATTGGAAGTTGTGTCGATAATCCTAATTTATTCAGAGCGTATGCTCCGGCCGGAACAATCTTCGCTTTATCCCGCCTTGCGATCGCAGCCGCTATTTCCTCGATAGTTGGATGTAGAACCCCCAGCCCCAATACCTTGTCAATCTTTGGGTAGCAATAGATCCCTCGGGCTACTCTGATCAGCTTCTCGGAAGCAGTTAACCGCTCAAAGGCTTTTTGGACAGCCTTTGAATCGCCGTAGCCCGCATAATCAAGGGGCGACACTATCACTCCTCTTCCGCTTTTTGACACATTAGTAATTATCTTATCTTCAATAGACTGCATGCTGATATGTCATAAATTCTGTCGCAAATATATAACATTTTTGCGACTAAAACAAAATATATGCGCGTATTCGGCTCAATGGCGCGTGGGGATTACGATGCAGAAAGCGACATGGACGTTTGCGTTGAGAATTTCAATACTCCCGTAGCAATATCTATCGGGTGCTATGAGGGTATGGGTAATTTCCGACAAAAGGAGTAAATTCCGCCTCAATTTGAGGTGGATTTTTTTATTTTGTTTGTAAAATTTTGGAGCTCCATCGCTTAATGGTGTTATTTTTGACGCATAGCCCTCTATTATTTGTCGACTAAGGCATTGTGCTTTGTCGAAACAAGCGGCATTGACAGCCAACAAGGGAAATCGTTGACATTCGTCCCTTTTTCACACCAGCAAACACACCCGCCGCCTAACTTTTCAGCCGTAACTTTGCAACAAAATAATTAATAAAGAAAATAAAACATTAATTATGTCTTGTAATATGTTGGCCATTTATACTGAAATTGTGAAGATTGCATTGATTGCGGCTGTGTTTGGCGTGGCGCTTGTCACAATAATCAGATTTGCGAAGCGGGCTTACAATGCCCTGAAAACAAGAAAGACAAAACCGATAATTTACAATCTCGCCGCATTGTTGGCCGGTGCCGCGATCACTATCTATCTTGCTTGCTCCATCACTCACGTTGAGTTGCATCAGGTGTCACTAAAGTCGGCCACTGCCACTGGAGCACTGGGGTTTGGAAAGTTCATCTTGGTGTTAGGATTTGCCTACATAGCATTCTTTGCGATAAAAGAATTATTGAAATTCGATTATAGACGCTTGTTTAAGTCCGGCAGAGCAGATTTTTTGATAGCACAATTATTCCTATCTGTTGTGGTCATCTCCACATTAGGGTTTATGTTTTTCACCGCAGTCTTGCCGTCAATATCAAACTGAATAGAAAATAGGCGCACCCTCTTCATCAAAATTATTCAAAGTAATTGGCTATATTTGCAAGGCTGAAGCAAAAAACAATCGATAAAAAACGCAATTTTAATGACATTGGCCTCAATTTCAATCGGGTTAATCGGGAAATACCTGTTTATCGCCTATATCGTCGGCATCGCTTTATACGCGCTTGGCAAGTTCACCTATTTTTTTGTGGAAAATGTGAAAGCGAAACAATGGAAAGTCGCCATGCAATACGCGGTGCTGATTCTGCTTGACCTGTTTGTGGCCTGGGTATGCCTTTCGCCTTACGGATTCAACTTTGGCCCGCTCCCCTCGCTGACCGACACGGCGGCATTCAAATGGATTGTCGACGGCTCGATAGGCATCAAGTGGTCGGTCTGCGCTAAAGCACTCGGGGCATTGTTTATCGGAGCGTTGTGGATAGTATTTGCCGCGATTTGGCGGGTGGTGTTTAAACGCGCGTCGAGAATTCGCGACATTGCCAGCAACAAGCCAGACAAAATAGCGATTGGGGTGCTGGCAGTCATCTGCGCTGCAACTGCGGCGGCAGCAGTTTGGATTTCCAACGCGATATGGAGTGTCACACTGGAATTGGTGGCCATGCGTCCCGACCAACAGGCATCACTCGGGGAAATTATACTCGTGATATTCTTCGCATTGATGTGGACCTCCGCCATTGCGAATCTTGGCGTGGCCACACACAAGTGCGTGGTCAGGGGGAAGAAACGCGACTTTGTGAGGCTGGCGCTGTCAGCGGTGCTTGTGGGGGCCGTTTGCTATATAAGCTGGGCGATGGTGCCGACGTTCTGAAGCGGGCTGCGTCAGGCGGGGAGGTTGGCGATGAGGTAGGCGGTGTAGGCAACGTAGAGCGCGACGAGCACCCCGCCCTCCCAACGCTTGATGGTGCGCCGGCCAAAAAGGGTGCCGACAATCCAGAACAGCACGCTGGCGGCGGTGAGCACCACGAGGTCGGAGAACCCGATGGTGCCGAAATCGAGCGGGGTGATGGTGGAGGTGAGGCCCAGCACGAAGAATATGTTGAAAATGTTGGAGCCTATGACGTTGCCGATGCAGATGCCGGGATTCCCCTTCAAGGCGGCCACAACCGAGGTGGCGAGCTCGGGCAGGGAAGTGCCGGCAGCCAGAATAGTGAGGCCGATCAGCCCCTCGGACCATCCGATGGCCTTCGCGATGCCCGAAGCCCCGTCGACAAACCAGTCGCCGCCCAGCACCAGGCCCACGAGGCCGCCCAGCACATACACAATAGCTTTCCACAGCGCCATGGGCTTGCGCGCGGCTCCCTGCGCCTCAACGGGGTCGCCCGCAGAGGGCTCGACACGCTTGGCCGAGGCGAAAGTGTAGCGCATGAACACTACGAAGAACAGCAGCAGGATAAGCCCGTCGACCCTCGTGAGCACCATCGGCGTGCCGTCGAGCCACGGAGAGGCTCCCATCACCAGCAATACCACAGACGAGAGCACCACCAGCGGAATTTCGTTAAGCAACACCCCTTTCTCAACCGCGATCGGCTTTATGAGAGCCGAGATGCCGACGATGATGAGGATGTTGAATATGTTTGACCCCACGATGTTGCCTATCGCCATCGCCGTCGAAGCGTTCAGGGCGCTCGTCACCGACACGACGAGCTCCGGGGCGCTCGTCATCATCGAGACAACGGTGAGACCCACAAGGAAGTCTGACATTCCGAGGCGCTTGGCGAGCGCCGAGGCCCCGTCGGTCATAAAATTGGCTCCGCCGAGAATCAGCACAATTCCGACAACAAGCAGCAGGCAGTTCAAAAGCATCTGAGGAAAAACAATTGTGATTAATAGATGAAACGTAGAATATTGTATAATAGAAACGCCGTCGGCGGCCAAAAGATTGCTTGGGGCGCAAAAAAAGCCGCGCCCAAGCAAGAGGGGGCGCGGCGGAGCAAAGTAAAGAGGTCGTTTATTATTTAACGAGACCTTTACAGGATTGGTGCGGATTAAATCAGAGGGCTACCTTGGTAACCTTGTTGCCCTGGCGGCGGATGAAGATGCCGTTGGCGGCCTCGGCGACACGAACGCCCTGGAGGTTGTAGAACTCAACGGGAGCGTTCACTTCCTCGGCTGCAACAGCCTGCACACCGGCGGGGTCGGCAGCAAAGAGCACCGGCAGGTTGAACTCGGCGGGAGCGGCAGCGGGAGCGAGGTTGGTGTACCACGAGCTGGTGCCCTTAGTCTGCGAGATGATGCAGGTGGGCTGGAGAGCGTTGGTGAACTTCACGCAATCGCCTTCGGCAGCGAATGTCCAGTAGCAACCCTCGTTGAGCTCGGTGTAGAACTGGAACGAGGTGTTGTGGGTCTCGTCCATAGCGTAGTAGCGGCCATATGCGTCCTTGATGGTGCACTTGCCGTCGGCAACGGCGATGTCAAATGCCTGGTCAAGCGAAGCCTCGACAACGTCGCCGGCGATTGTAGCACCGAGGCCCATGCGGCCGTAGGTGAGACCCTCGGCAGCGGGAAGAGCCATCTTGACAGTGCCTTCCTCGTTAACAGCGAACACATACGAGCCGGTGGCAACGTTGGTGGTCTTTGTGTAAGCGTAGGTCACGATAACGGGGGTGTCGGCAGTGGCGGTGCTGATCACCATCGATTTGATCTGGAAGGTGCCGGGGGCGGTGAGGGTCACGGTTTCAACGGCCTCGGAGTTGCTCCAGGTCATAGCCGTGGTGGTAACGTCGTAAACAGCGCCGGCTGAGGCGGTGAACTGGGCATCCTTAACGCCCTTGGCGAGGGTGAACTCGATTTTGCCCATCTTCACACCGGCGGGAGCGGTGATGGTGAGGGTGTTATCCTTGTAGATGCGGAGGGTGGGCATCGTGTTGGCGTTGGTCGAGGGGGTCATGTAGAACGCGGGATCGTTGCTACCTGCACCCTTTGCGGCTACGAAAGTGAAGCCGGCGCACTTGAGCGAGTTCACTGGCTGATAGTGGGGAGCTGCCTGCAGCGTGCCGTCCTCTTTGAGAGTCTCTTCAACGAAGGTGCCATTGATGTCGGTGGCGTTCTGGAAGTCGACGTTGAAAGTGTCGCCGGTCACAGGGTCGGGATCGGTGCCGGGTTCGGGGTCGACTCCGGGCTCATAGTCGCCGGCCACGAAGAGCATCGGCAGGTTGAACTCTGCGGGGGCGGCAGCGGGGGCGAGGTTGGTGTACCACGATGTGTCGCCCTTGGTCTGCGAGATGATGCAGGTGGGCTGGAGGGCGTTGGTGAATTTCACGCAGTCGCCTTCAACAGCGTATGTCCAGTAGCAACCCTCGTTAAGCTCGGTGTAGAACTGGAACGAAGTGAGGTGCGAATCGTCCATAGCGTAGTAGCGGCCGTAAGCGTCCTTGATGGTGCATTTGCCATCGGCAACAGCGAGCTCGAAAGCCTGGCTGGTGGGAGCCTCGACGGCATTGCCCGAGATGGTGGAGCCGAGGCCCATGCGACCGTAGGTGAGGCCTTCGGCAGCGGGGAGGGCCATCTTGACGGTGCCATCCTGGTTAACAGCAAAGAGGTAGAGGCCGTTGGCAACGGTTGTGGTTTTGCCGAAAGTAGCGGTTTCAACCACGGGAGCGGCAGCGGCATCGGTGCTGACAACCATCGATTTGATTTGGAATGTGCCGGGGGCGGTGAGGGTCACGGTTTCAACAGCCTCGGAGTTGCTCCAGGTCATGGCCGTGGTGGTAACGTCGTAGACCGAGCCAGCGGTGGCAGTGAACTGTGCGTCCTTGGTGCCCTTGGCGAGGGCGAACTCGATTTTGCCCATCTTCACGCCGGCGGGGGCGGTGATGGTGAGAGTGTTGCCGTTGTAGATGCGGAGGGTGGGCATCGTGTTGGCGTTGGTCGAGGGGGTCATGTAGAACGCGGGATCGTTGCTACCGGCGCCCTTGGCGACAGCGAAAGTGAAGTCGGCGCACTTGAGCGAAGCGACGGGCTGATAGTGGGGAGCGGCCTGCAGCGAGCCGTCCTCTTTGAGAGTCTCTTCAACGAAGGTGCCATCGATATCGGCAGCGTCCTTGAAGTCGACTGTGTAGTCGGCAGCGCTAACTGTAGCGCAAGCGGCAGCCGCGATAACAGAGAGTAAAAATTTCTTCATAAAAAGCGTGGGGTATTGATTTTGTTGGTTGTGTAATTTTTGTCGGTTGTGTTATTGATGACGCTCTAATTGTCAACGACTTGCCTCTATCATGCCGCAACAGCGCCGCAAGCCGCTTTTATCACGCTCCAAAGTTAGCAATTATTTGCCAAACCCAACTAATTTTTAACAAAATAATACCCTCAGGCGCGCTCACGGCGCTTGTCGAGGGCGATGAGGGCGAACACCACCAGGCCGCAAAGCACCCAGAACAGTGTCTGCGCCCCGATGAGCAGGTTGCCGAAAGCAGCCGCCTCGGTGAGGAACGCGGGGGTAGATGCCACTGTGGGGGCAAACACGCTGAGGCCGAAAATCATGGTGGCCTGGTAGGGCCCGATGCCGCCGTTCGACGGCACGCCCATCGAAATGCTCGTCAGCACGAAGCACACCAGGGGCGCGATCGCGCCGTATTTGGCCAGAATCCCGTCAGTGAGCGGGAAGGCGTGGAAAGCCACATAGAGTTGCAGGAAATAGCACCCCCACACCCCGATGGTGTAGAGCAGCCACTCGCCCTTGTGGTCCATCTTGCCGATGGCGGCAAACCCCTCCCACAGCCCGCGGAAAAAACTCTTGACCTTCGTGGCGAAGCTCCCGCCGGCCCTCTTCATGAAGAGCCAGCCGAGCAGCGCCACCGCCGCCAGGGCCGTCCAGGTCCAGGGCGAGGAGAGCACTCCGCTTATTGCGCGGTAGGCATCGGGATAGGCGCGCACAAAGTCGGTGAGCGGTCCCGAGGCCATGATGAATGTCGCGAGAGTGAGCAGCGCGACAGTGCAGGTGTCGGCAAGGCGGTCGGCCACCATCGACCCGAACACAGCCGAGAAGGGGGTCGACTGGCGCTGGGCAATGTAGCCCGTGCGCCACACTTCGCCCAGGCGCGGGAACACGAGGTTGACAGCGTAGGTGCCAAACATACTGTAGACCAGCACCCTCAGCGGGGGACGGCAGCCAATGACCCTCAGCTGGATGCGCCAGCGCAGGGCGCGGAACAGCATCGGCAGCAACCCTATGGCAAGGTTGAGGGCGATCCACTCGAAACGGCATTCGTGGCGTATGATGTCGACCATCGCGCCGAAATCGATGTCGCGGAACATGACCACGCAGAGCCCCACGCTCACAATGGCCGGGATGGCGATTTTGAGTACGCGACCGAGCAGGCGGCTTTTGGGCGACGGAGAGCCCGAGGTGGTGGTTTTTGCACGTTCCATGCGGCAAAAGTACGAACTTTTTCCCTATTTTGTGGCCACTATGGAATATTGCTGGAACTATACGCCGATTTTTATTAATTTTACGCCCGAATTAGCCTCGGGCTCGACAACCAAAATCCAAACATCATCACATCACGCCAAGCAATGAAACTGCTCCGCCTTTTCATACCGATACTTTTCGCCATCATGCTGGCCGCCCCCCAGAAAGCCGGCGCGCAGATAATCTCCGTGGCCGACGAGCACGTCAACGTCGACTCGGTGCGCCGCTCCTTCGCCGACCAGCACTACTATTTCGGCCTCTACAAGGATAACTACTTCATATTCGGCTGCCCCATCGGCTACCGACCCACAAAGGCCAACTCCGACGTCAAATTCCAGATTTCGGTGGCGCAGAAACTGACCCGCGCCACCCTCCCCTTCGGCACATACCTATATTTATATTATACCCAGAAGGTGTTTTGGAGCGTCCTTGAGAACTCCATGCCGATGACCGACCTCAACTTCAACCCGGGCATAGCCCTTGCCAAGCCCATCTTCACCAAAGGGCGCTTTCTGGGCAAGGTGACCCTTGCCATCGAGCACGAGAGCAACGGCCGCGACTCAATCCAGTCGCGCTCGTGGAACAAGGTTTCGCTTGCCGGCTCGGTGATGGTCGACCCCAACCTGATGGTCTATGCCAAATTCTGGATTCCGATTGTCGACGGGCAGAACAACCGCGACATCCTGCGCTACAGCGGCATCTTCCAGCTCGGGTGGGACTGGCGCTCGACCAACCGCCGCCTCGGGGCCTCGATGAACTTCGTCAAGCGGCAGGGCAATGTGTTCAACTGGAACGTCACCGCCGAGTTCTCGTGGCGGTTCTCCAGGTCGGCCAACCAATACCTCTTCGCCCAGTACTACAACGGCTACGGCGAGGGGCTGCTGGCCTACAACAAATACCACTCGATGCTCCGCATAGGCATCGTCATCAAGCCCATGCTATTCTCGGAATTTTAGCGCCGCGTGGCCAAAACGGCCAATTTGCGGCAAATAATTGGCAATATTTGGAATTTTTGGCTAATTTTGCCGAAAACAACCAACGCGCATGTCAAAAAACCGTTCACCATACGCCGGTCAAAGCGACGAGCCCATACGCCTGGAGCAACTCGAACCCCTGCGGGTGCTGGGCACGGGCTATTCCCACCTGAGCGAGGACTACACGCTGCTGCGCATAACGCGCCCGCAGCCCCTGCTGCGCACCCCCATAGCGCGCCGGTTTGACGGCATCACCTGCCTCATCTGCGTGAAGGGCGCGATGAAAGCCAACATCGACTCGAAGATTTGCCGCATTGAGCCGTCGTCGATCGTGATGATACCCTCCGAAACGGTGTTCACCCCGGTGGAGTGGATGGGCGACGACATGGACTTCTACCTCCTCTTTCTCTCCAACCGCTTCATCAACGACATCAACATCGACCTGAACGCGATTAACTCCGACATATTCGCCACCACTGACCTGGTGTTGCGCCTCACGCCCGAGAAAACCGGGCAGCTGGTGCGCTTCTTCGACCTGCTGCACCACAACGCCGACATCCAGAACGCCTACAGCCGCCACATTGCCCGCGCGCTGCTGGCCGCCGCCGGCTACCAGATGATGGCCTACGCCGAGGAGGCCGTCACCGCCCGCCGCGACAACGAGCGCCACAGCCACTCGCGGCGACTCACCTACGTCCGCAACTTCCTCAGGCTCGTGCGCGACAACCACCGCCGCGAGCGCTCGCTGGCCTATTATGCCGACCGCATGTTCATCTCGCCGAAATACCTCTCGCTCATCATAAAGCAGAGCACCGGGCGCTCCGCCGCCGAGTGGATCGACCACTATGTGTTGCAGGAGGCGAAAAACCTCCTGCGCTTCTCGGGGAAAAACGTGCAGCAGATTGCCTACGAGCTCAACTTCCCCAACCAGAGCTCTTTTGGAAAATACTTCAAGCACCTCACCGGCATGTCGCCCACGAAGTTCCAGAACAGCTGACAGCCCTCCGCGGCCGGCTGCCCGGCGCGGAAGGAGGCGAAAGAGGGCCGCGCCCCGTTTGCGTTCGTTAACAAACAAACCGACAAATCGGCCAACTTTTATTATAATTTGACCAAAAACTCTGATATTTAACTCTACTTAACATTATTATACATTTATTTCACATCCATTTCCTTTGCCAATTGGAAATATGTGAGTACTTTTGACCCGAATATCGCCAAAAGCCTGCGCCGGCCCCGCTGCCGCAGAGCCGCATTGGCTGGGAAAAAGCGAAATCCCACAAGAAAATTCAATTACATCAAACCGAACAATAGAAAAAAATGAGCAACGTAAAAAAAGCCGAGGGTAAGCTCGGCGTGTTAGTCGTTGGCCTCGGTGCTGTTTCGAGCACCTTCATGACCGGCGTATTAATGGCCCGCAAGGGGCTCGCAAAGCCCGTGGGCTCGATGACCCAGTATGACGTCATGCGCGTTGGCGAAGGCGCCGACAAGAAATACCTCAAATACAACGAAATCGTTCCCCTGACCGACCTCAACGACATCGTTTTCGGCGCTTGGGACGTTTATCCCCAGAACGCCTTCGAATCGGCAATGTATTGCGAGGTTCTCAAAGAAAAAGACATCCTCCCCGTCAAGGAAGAGCTCGAAGCCATCGTGCCCATGAAGGCAGCCTTCGACCACAACTACGCAAAGCGCCTCGACGGCGACAACATCATGAAGGGCAAAACCCGCTGGGAAATGGTTGAAGCCCTCCGCGAGGATATCCGCAACTTCAAGAAAGAAAAAGGCGTTGACCGCGTGGTTGTCCTCTGGGCAGCTTCGACCGAGGTTTATGTGCCCGTCGACGAGAAAGTCCACTACACCCTCGAGGCTCTCGAGGCCGCTATGAAGGCCGACGACAAGGAACACATCGCCCCCTCGATGTGCTACGCCTACGCAGCCCTCACCGAAGGCGCTCCCTTCATCATGGGTGCCCCCAACACCACCGTCGACATCCCCGC
>CAYTBH010000029.1:12186-22338 GCA_964435935.1 uncultured Alistipes sp. | reverse complement strand
GGCCACCCACAAGCGTAAAAAACGCCTGAGAAAGAACCGTCACAAGAAGAAGTAAAGCGCACCCGCGCCTAACCTCTTCTCCCCGACGGGCAGACGCGACAATAAAACCACGGAACAAACTTTCGGCCCCGCGGCCGCAAAAGTTTGTTCCCGCGTTTTTTCTGACTACCACCAAACCCACTTCCAACCAGATAATGAAAAGCGAACTCATCGTCGACGTACAGCCTCAGGAGGTGTCAATCGCCCTCCTCGAAGACGGCCGGCTCGTCTCCCTGCAAAAGGAGAGCCGGAACCTGGCGTATGCCGTCGGTGACATCTACGTCGCGAAGGTCAAAAAGCTCATGCCGGGCCTCAACGCGGCGTTCGTCAACGTCGGCTACGAGAAAGACGCTTTCCTCCATTACCTGGATCTTGGCCCACATTTTTCTTCTTACTCAACGTTCCTCAAAGAAGCGCTCGGCAGCTCCGACAAGTCGCCCCTGCCGCAAGTGCAGAAAATCAAGCTTCAGCCCGACATCGACAAGCACGGCTCCATAGCCGACCAAATCGAGAAAGAACAGGAGCTGATGGTGCAGATTGTCAAGGAACCCATCTCGTCAAAAGGTCCGAGGCTCACCACCGAAATCTCCTTCACGGGGCGCTACATGGTGCTGATTCCCTTCAGCGACAAAATATCCATCTCGCAAAAAATACGCTCCACAGGCGAAAAGCTGCGCCTCAAGCACCTCGTGGAAAGCATACGCCCGAAAAACTTCGGCGTGATCATCCGCACCTCGGCCGAAGGCAAGTCGGTGGCCGAGCTCAACCACGAGCTGAAAACACTGCTGAAATGCTGGGAGGACACTGTCGCCAAAGCGCGGACAGCCCCCGTGCCATCGCTGATTTTCGAAGAGGAGAGCCGCATCGTAGGGGTGCTCCGCGACGTGTTCTCGACATCGTTTGAAGGAATCCATGTCAACGACCCCGAGGTCTACCAGCAGATTCTGAACTATGTCACGCTCATCGCTCCCGACAAAAAAGACATTGTGTCGCTCTACAAGAACGACGAGCCGATTTTCGACCATTTCAGCATCACGCGCCAGATAAAATCGTCGTTCGGCAAAACGGTTTCATTCCGTTCGGGTGCCTACATCATCATCGAGCACACCGAGGCCCTCCACGTCATCGACGTCAACTCGGGCAACCGCACAAAGGCAACCAACGACCAGGAGAGCAACGCGCTGGAGGTTAACCTCCGGGCCGCCGACGAAATTGCCCGGCAGCTGCGACTGCGCGACATGGGCGGCATCATCGTTGTCGACTTCATCGACATGAACAAGCCCGAACACCGCCAGGCCCTCTTCGACCACATGCGCGAAATTATGGCCAACGACAGGGCGCGCCACAACATACTGCCCCTGAGCAAATTCGGCCTCATGCAAATCACGCGCCAACGAGTGCGCCCGGCCCTCGACATCGTCACCACCGAAACCTGCCCATCGTGCTTCGGCAAGGGCGAGGTGCAGCCCTCGCTCCTCTTCACCGACGTGCTGAAAGAGAAGCTCACATATCTCGTCGAGGACCTGAAGGTCAAGGACTTCATAATGTATGTCCACCCCTTCGTCGACGCGTACCTCAAAAAAGGCCTCATCTCCACCTACCGCCGTTGGAGGATGGAGCTCGGAAGCAAATTCAAAATTCTCCCCGACCAGTCGCTGGCCTATCTGCAGTACAAAGTGCTCGACTCGGCCCGCAACGAAATCGACCTCAAAGAAGAAAAAGACCTTGACAAGACCTCGTCGACCAAGGCCAAGACCAAAGCCAAGAACCGGGTCAACCAGGAATAGCGACCCAACAACCCGCCTCATAGCGGAGCCGCGCCGGGCATTTGAGCCCCGGTAGCGGCTCCATTTTTTTAGATTCAGAAAGCTATATTTAAAAGAAAAAATAACTTAAATTGCGCCCGAAAGTTGCGGGCAATAAGGGAAGTTGCTAACTTTGCAGATTGAAAAGAACCAGTCGCTCCCGTGCTTTCTCCACGCCCTCTGAGGCTGTTCGGGACGCTGAAACCAGATATGCTTGCATGAAAAAAAGACATTTAATCGGACCGATGCTCGCAGCTGCCATCCTCTGTGCCTGCAACAGCGATTCGGACGACTATGAATACGGACCAGGCGACCTCGACGGAGTGGCTGTCACAGCCTTCTCCCTCAACAAAAACAGGTCGGTCCTCAACAACCTCGACTCGATTTTCTTCACAATCGATCTCAACGGCGCACGCATATTCAATGCCGACTCGCTACCCTACGGCACCAATGTCGAAGCGCTCGCCGTCACGATGTCGACCGACCAGGTTTCAGTGGCCGAGTTCACCGTGACCCGCCCCGAGAAAGAGGATACGGTGATAAACTACCTCACATCCCCTAATCAGAAAATCGACTTCTCGAACGGCCCCGTGGCCCTGCGCCTGAAAAGCGCCAACGGCGAGCAGGAGCGCGTCTACGAGGTGAAGGTCAACGTCCACAAAGTGGTGACCGACTCGCTCTACTGGTCGCAGTTCGCCATAAAGCCACTTCCCACCGACGGCACTCCCACTGCCCAAAAAACAGTGGCTTTCAACGGCAAAGCTCTCTGCCTCACCTCGACAGCATCCGGCTATTGCCTCGCCTCGACAGCTGACCCCTACGCCGACAATTGGCAGAAACAGCAGGTGGCGTTCCCGAAGGAGGTCAACAGCCAGAGCCTAACGGCAACAGAAACGGCGCTGTACATCCTCGCCACCGACGGCGACCTGCTTGCCAGCACCGATGGAGGCTCGACATGGACCTCGACCGGCTCAAATTGGAAATCGATTCTCGCCCCATACGGCGACACTCTGCTCGGCGTGAGCGAAATCAACGGCACCCCCACCGCCGTGAGCTTCCCCGCCGGGGTTAACCAGCAGCTCAGCGACGCGTTCCCCGTGAGCGGTGTCTCTGCCGGCATCCCGTTCAGCACTAAATGGGCAACCGCTCGTCAAGTGATGATTGCCGGAGGACGCAAAATCAACGGCGACCTCACTGGCGCCACATGGGCTTTCGACGGCAACGCGTGGGCTTCGATCGGCTCAGGCCTCCCCGCTGCCGAAGGCTACGCTGTGGCGACGGTGGCTATCTGCGAAACCGACACCGTCACATGGCGCGTGGCCACCTCGCAAGTGCTCCTCGCGATTGGCGGTAAGAACGCACTGGGAGTGAGCCGCGACGTCTACCTCTCGCGCGACATGGGCATGCGCTGGCAAAAGGCGGTCGACCTGCTCCAGCTCCCCCCTTACATTTCCGCGCTCAGTTATGCCGACCTCCTTGTGTTCGACTCCACATTCACAAATTCAGGCGTGCTCCCCAAGGCAGTCAAACCCATCGAGCAGTGGGAAGTGCCTGTGCTATATCTCTTTGGAGGCGTTGATGCTGAAGGCAACCTCCTTGGCGAATATCGGCGCGGGGCCATCAACCACTTAACTTTCAAACCGTTGCAGTGAAGAATCCCCTATTGCTCCTCCTGCCGCTGTTCCTCGCGCTGGTGCCTCTGAAAGGCTCGGCACAGGAAGAAAGCTACCGATTTGACATCGGTGGCCAAATTGGCATGTCGGGCTATGCGGGCGACGCTTCGAGCAACATATTCTCCCATCCGGGCTTCGCGGCCGGAGCCTCGTTCCGCTACCTCCCCGACGTGCGTTGGGCCATACGCACCGTTTTCAACGTCATGGGGCTCAGCGGCGACACCAAGGGGATGGACGACGTTCTCCCCGGCGGGGCAAACTACAGCTTCAAATCAACCGTCTACGACCTCGGTGGCCGGGTGGAATTCAACTTCCTCCCCTACGGCATCGGCGAGACCTACAAACAGCTCAAGCGCATTAGCCCTTACCTCGCTGTCGGAGTAGGCGTCTCGCTCGCAAGCTGCGAGGGTCAGACCGCCGTCGGGTTCAACATCCCCATGGCCTTCGGCGTGAAATACAAACTGCGCGAACGCCTTAACCTCGGGTTGGAATTTTCAATGACGAAAGTTTTCAACGACCACATCGACGGGGCGCTCGCCGACCTCCACCAGATCCAGACCTCTTTCGTCAGGAACACCGACTGGTATTCCGACATCTCCATATCCCTCACCTACGAGTTTGGCAAACGATGCTCGACGTGCCATTATGTCGACTGAACTTTAACCCAATCACTAACCCCGCAGCAGTGAAAGAGCTTCTTGACCAAATAAACCCACAGGGAGTGCCCGCCCATGTTGCAATCATCATGGACGGCAACGGACGCTGGGCTAAAGCACGCGGCCTCGACCGTTCGGAAGGACACATCGAGGGGGTCAACACTGTGCGCCGCATCACAGAGATTGCCTCGGAGGTGGGCGTGAAGTGCCTGACGCTCTACGCCTTCTCGACCGAGAACTGGAACCGCCCGCAGGCAGAAGTCGACGCGCTCATGCACCTCATTGGCATAGCCATCGAGCGCGAAACAGCCGACCTGATAAAGAACAACGTGCGCCTGCGCATGATTGGCGACTTCGACCGCATGCCCGCCGACCCCAAACGCCGCCTGCAAGGGTGCTTCGACGCGACCGCCCACTGCACGGGCCTCGTGCTCAACCTCGCCCTCAGTTATTCGGGGCGCTGGGACCTTGCCAACGCCGCCCGCCAGCTCGCCGCTGATGCCGCCGCCGGGAAAATCAATGCCGCGGAAATCGACGAAGCGGCGCTCGCCGCCCGCCTCTCAACAGCGACGCTCCCCGCTCAGGACCCCGACCTGCTGATTCGCACCGGGGGCGACATGAGGGTGAGCAACTTCCTGCTGTGGGAAATAGCCTACGCCGAAATCGACGTGGTCGAAACCTTTTGGCCCGACTACTCGAAAGAGGACTTTCTAAAAGCCATACTGCGCTTCCAGAGCCGCGAGCGACGCTTCGGCCTGACAAGCGAACAGATAACCGAAGGGGACGCCAATTAAGCCCCGCAGACCCATTCAACATACGCCCGAAGAGATACATTATGCGATACATCACGACGCGCCACTTCGCGATATTCACCATCCTCCTCTCCCTGATTTCATTTGCCGCGCCACGCGCGGCGGCACAGGCCCGCGTCGACACGATATTCAATCCGCCCATCGTCTACACCTCGCTCCCCTCGACCTACGAAATCGCGGGATTGAGCGTGAGCGGTGCCGACAACTACGAGGATTACATCGTGCTCGGCTATGCCGGACTGAAACTCGGCGACCGCATCGAGATTCCCGGTAACGACGTGACGACTGCCGTGAAGCGCCTCATGCGCCAGGGACTTTTCGCACAGGCACAGGTGATTGTCGAGAAAATCGCCGGCGACAAAGTGTGGCTGCGCCTCAACCTGCGCACCCAGCCGCGCATCTCGGAAGTGAAATACACCGGCATGAAGAAGGGCGAACGCGAGGACCTGCAGAAACGCCTCCAGCTGATGAGGGGCAACCAAATCACCCAGAACATCGTAAACCGCGCCACCGACATCACTAAGAAATATTTCGCGGAGAAAGGCTTCGGCAACGCCACGGTGAAAATCACCCTCGATGAAGACCTCAGCCACAAAAACGAGATGATTGTGACAATCGACGTCGACAAGCACTCGAAAGTGAAGGTCCACAAAATCTACATCGACGGCAACGAAGTGCTTTCCGACTTCAAACTCAAGCGCGTCATAAAGAAAACCAACGAAAACAGCAACCTGCTGAAACTCTTCGCACAGAAAAAATTCGTGCAGGAGGACTACGAAAGCGACCTCGACCGAATCATCGAAAAATATAACGAACTCGGCTACCGCGACGCAAAAATCGTGGCCGATTCCGTGGTGCCCTACGACGAGAACAAGGTCGACGTATTCATAACCATCGACGAAGGCAAAAAATACTATATCAAGGACATCAACTGGGTCGGCAACACCCTCTACAATACCGACCAGCTGAACTTCGTGCTCGGCATGGAACCGGGCGATGTCTACAACCAGAAGAAACTCAAGAAACGCCTCCAGGAGGACGAGGACGCTGTCAGCGGCGCATACATGGACCGCGGCTACCTCTTCTTCCAGCTCGTGCCAATCGAGAAGAACATCGTCGGCGACTCCATCGACCTCGAGCTGCGCATGTTCGAGGGACCCCAGGCACGCGTCAACAAAGTGTCGATCACGGGTAATGACCGCCTTTATGAGAAAGTGGTGCGCCGCGACCTCCGCGTGAAGCCCGGCGAGCTCTTCAGCAAGAACGACGTTGTGCGCTCGCTCCGCGAAATCGCCCAAACCGGCCATTTCAACCCCGAAAACATGCAGCCCGACATCCAGCCCAACGAGGAGAACGGCACTGTCGACGTAGCCTTCAACCTTGAGTCGAAATCAAACGACCAGATTGAATTCTCGCTCGGTTGGGGCCAGACCGGCCTCATCGGCAAGCTCGCGCTGAAATTCACCAACTTCTCCATTAAGAACCTCTTCCACCCGAGCACCTACCGCGGCATCATTCCTCAGGGCGAGGGCCAGACATTCACCATCTCGGCCCAGACCAACGCCCGCTACTACCAGATGTACTCTGTTTCGTTCCTCGACCCGTGGTTTGGCGGCAAGCGCCCCAACTCGCTCTCGGTTTCGGCCTACTACTCGCGTCAGACCGGCGTTAACTCCTCCTATTACAACAGCAATTGGTCGAACCCCTATCTCTACAGCGGTTACGGGGGCTATGGATATGGCTACGGATATGGGTCGAACTACAGCGACTACTACCAGCAGTCGATTGAGAACGCCTACGACCCCAACAAGGTGCTCCAGATGGCCGGCGTGACCATAGGCTTCGGCAAGCGCCTCAACTGGCCCGACGACTATTTCACCTTCACCACCGAACTCACATATAACTGGTATTACCTTAAAAACTGGGAATACCTCTACTACATGAACAACGGAACGTCGAACGCCCTCGTGCTCGGCCTCACCCTGGCTCGCAACTCGATCGACAACCCGCTCTACACCCGCCGAGGCTCGACTTTCTCGCTCAACCTCCAAATCACCCCGCCCGCCTCGCTCTTCTCCGGCAAAAAGGATTGGGAAAAGCTCTACAAAGCCAACACCACCCAGTCGAAAAAAGAGCTTTACAAGTGGATCGAGTATTGGAAGCTCCGCTTCAAGTCGCGCACCTACACCCCGCTTACCGACCCCGATGGCAAGTGGACCCTCGTGCTGATGACGCGCGCCGACGTCGGCTTGCTGGGCAGTTACAACAAATGGCTCCGCTCGCCGTTTGAAACCTTCTATGTGGGCGGCGACGGCATGAGCGGCTCCTACACCTACGCGACCGAAACCATCGCCCTCCGCGGATACGAAAACGGATCGCTCACCCCGTGGGGCCGCGAAGGCTATGCCTACACCCGCTTTGGCCTGGAGCTCCACTTCCCCTTCCTGCTGCAACCCACGACCACCATCTACGGCCTCGCCTTTGTCGAAGGCGGTAACGCCTGGACCCGCGTGAAAGACTTCTCGCCCTTCTCGTTCAAGCGCTCGGCAGGTGCCGGTGTCCGCATCTTCCTCCCGATGGTCGGCATGATGGGTATCGACTGGGCCTACGGTTTCGACACCGTCTTCGGCCAGAAAGGCGGCTCGCACTTCCACTTCATTCTCGGCCAGGAATTCTAAACCGGCGTCATGCCGGGCCTCCTGGCTTAAACCTTTCGCCGGGATATTTGTCTTAGTTGATAAACAGCCATTAATCATAACCGAGGCCTCAGGCCTCCACAAAGCGAAAAAACGAATATGAAAAAGATATTTCTCTCCCTGCTTCTGCTCGTCGGGTGCGCCGTAGCCTCCCAGGCTCAGAAATTCGCCCTGGTCGACATGGAATATATCCTCAAAAACGTGCCAGCCTACGAAATGGCCAACGAGCAGCTCAACCAGCTCTCGCAGCGATGGCAGAAAGAGGTCGAAGCCGTCAGCAAGGAAGCCGACGCGATGTACAAGCAATACCTCTCCGACAAAGTGTTTCTCACCGAAGAGCAGGTGAAGAAGCGCGAACAGGAAATCGTGGCCAAGGAAGAAGAGGCCACCCAGCTGCGCTATAAATATTTCGGCCCGGAGGGCGAGCTCTACAAAAAGCGCCAGACACTCATGAAGCCCATTCAGGACGATGTCTACAACGCTGTGAAAAAGGTTTCCGAAGAGCGCGGCTACCAGGCGATTTTCGACCGCGCTTCGTCGGCCAACATCATCTACGCGTCGCCCCGCATCGACGTGAGCAACGAGGTGCTCGCCAAACTCGGCTACGCCAACTAAACCACCCACATTAGAAACTAATAACAAAATTATACCCAAGCAATGATCAAGAAGTTTATTATGGGCTTGTTACTGGCCCTCCCCATGTGCGCTATGGCGCAGGCGCCCAAATTCGGCGTTGTCGACGTTGAGGCTATCCTCCCCAACATGGCTGAGTTCTCCGAAGCCCAGACCAAGCTCGCCGCCGCCTCGAAAACCTACGAGGACGAGTATGCCAAAATCAACGAAGAGCTCCAGAAGAAGTATGCTGAATACCAGGAACTCGACAAAGACCCCTCGACCCTCAACTCCATCAAGGAGCGCCGCATGCAGGACATCCAGGAGCTCGACAAAAAAGCCCAGCAGTTCGCTCAGACCGCCCAGCAGGACCTCCAGCGCCAGCAGGCACAGCTCATGCAGCCCATTCAGGAAAAGATGATGGGCGCAATCAAGGCCGTGGGTGCTGAAAACGGTTTCGTTATGATTTTCCCCGAAGGAGCCGCCGCTTACACCAGCACCGACGTTATCGACGTGACCCCCATGGTGAAAACCAAACTCGGTGTGAAAGACGCTCCCGCGAAATAAGCATTCGCGACCAACAATCCCATTTAAGAGGGTGTGCCCCAACGGCCCTATTTTGGCCGCGACGGCGCGCCCTCTTTCCTTTTACACGTTTTTTAAGGGAGAAAATAGCTGGGAATTTTGTATCTTTGCCGGAATCTATGGCAAAACCGATGCCGCGACTGCGATTCCGGCCCGGGCGAGCCTCCACTCCATCAATTGACAGTCGGACCCTCGACAGGGATTTTTTCAAAATATGAAACTATTCAACAACGAACAGATACGCGCCATCGACCGCTACACTATTGAAGTAGAGGGCGTTGCTCCCGCGGAGCTCATCGAGAGAGTTGCCGAGGGGGTTGCTGCCGAGGTTTCGGCCCGCTGGCGACCCACGAAACCCACCACCGTGTTTGCCGGCCCGGGAAACAACGGCGCCGACGCTTTAGCCGCCGCCCGCTTGCTCTACGACCGCGGATTCCGCCCGGAGGTGTTCCTTTTCAACATCGGGGGCGACAAGCTTTCGGCCGATTGCATGGCGGCCCGCGACCACATGCTCGAAGCGTGCCCCGACATCACTTTCAATGAGGTGACGAGCCGATTCACCCCCCCGGAACTGCTGCGCAACCACCTGGTGATCGACGGCCTTTTCGGCTCGGGCCTGCGCGAGGAGTTGCAGGGCGGCTTCAAATCGCTGGTGCAGTTTATCAACGACGAGCACGCGACAGTGGTTTCAATCGACGTTCCCTCGGGAATGTTCGGCGACTGGAATCCGCAGCTCGTGAACCGCAACACCATCCACGCCACTCTCACTCTTGCGATACAGTTTCCGCGCATCTGCTTCTTCATCCCCGACAATGCCGAGCTAATCGGCGAGTGGAAGGTGCTCGACATCGGCCTCAGCGAGAAAGCCGCCGCCCAGACCCCGGCGGAATTCTGCCTTGTCGAGAAGCGCGACGTGCAACGCCGCCTCCGCCGCCGCAAAGAGTTCTCCTCGAAAGCCGACTTCGGCTCGGCGGTGCTCTTCGCCGGCTCCTACGGCATGATGGGCGCCGCGGTGCTCGCCGCGAAGGGAGCGCTTCGCGGAGGAGTTGGCAAGCTCACCGTCACAGCGCCAAAATGCGGCTTCAATATTCTGCAGACGGCAGTCCCCGAAGCCCTCTATCGCCATAACCGCGGCGAGGTCGTGATGGTCGACATTCACCCCGACCACGATTTCAACGCCATAGGCATAGGGCCCGGCATAGGCACTAACGAAATGACAGTCAAGGCCCTGGAAGATTTCCTCGCCTCCACGAGCCGCCCCGTGGTGCTCGATG
>CAYTBH010000029.1:0-12086 GCA_964435935.1 uncultured Alistipes sp. | reverse complement strand
GTCAAGGCCCTGGAAGATTTCCTCGCCTCCACGAGCCGCCCCGTGGTGCTCGATGCCGACGCTCTCAACTGCATGGTGCTCCGACAGTCGATGCTCAACACCGTGCCGGTGCTTTCAATCCTGACCCCCCATGCCGGCGAATTCGACCGCCTTTTCGGCCCCCAGCCTTCGGGCGAGGCTCGCCTGCGCAAGGCCATCGAAGTCGCTAAATACTACAACATATTCATCATCCTCAAAGGGCATAACACCGCTATTGTGCGCCCCGACGGAAAAGTGTATTTCAACTCATCGGGTACCCCGGCAATGGCCACCGCCGGAAGCGGCGATGTGCTGACGGGGCTCCTCGTGGCCATGCTCGCCCAGGGCTATCCCCCCGAGCTCGCGTCGATTATCGCCGTTTATATCCATGGCCGCGCCGGCGAACTCGCCGAGGAGACCCAGGGGGAATATGGCGTCACCGCCGGCGACATCGCCGAAAACATTGGCCGCGCCATCAAGGAAACCATGACCAAATAACCGAAAAGCAACCATGAAGCAAATCACCCTCGGACTTTGCGCCCTGGCTTTATGCTCGGCGGCTGCGAGCGCCCAAAACACTCAGCGCCTTTCGGCAACGAAGGCCAACGAATACGCGCTCGTTTACTCGCTTCCGACCACTGTTTTGACCGTGACCCTCGAAGCTGAAATCACCACGAGCAAACCGGGCGAGTTCTATAAATACGCCAAGCGCTACCTCAACATCGACAACCCCATCACCGCCGAGAGCCACTCAGCCAAGCTGCTCAGCGCCACCATCGGCACCCGCGGCATCCCCAACGACGAGGAACGCTACACCGTTCAGTTCAAGAGCGGAGCGCCCACCTACATGCTCCTGAGCCCCGACGGCATTCCCCTCGCGGTGAACACCGAGGAGATTTTCTCCCAGCCAAAGGTCGAGCTTCCAGTATCAAAGCCGGCATCCCCTACCCCGCTTGACTCCCCCGCCGCAAGGCAGGTAATCAGCCAGGAAATGATGCAAAGCCAGTCGACCGCAAAGCGCGCCGAACTCGCCTCGCAAGCCATTTTCGCAATCCGCCAGACCCGCAGCGAGCTCGTTTCAGGCCAGGCTGAGACAATGCCCCCCGACGGACGCTCGCTCCAGCTGATGCTCGACAACCTTGAAGCCCAGGAGCAGGCGCTAATGGCCATGTTCGTGGGCACAACTTCGACGCGCACCGACGTGGCATCTTACTCCATCGTGCCCGACCAGGAGCTCAAGAACTATGTACTGGCCCGCGTTTCGGCCCTCGACGGACTCGTCGGAGCCGACGACCTCTCAGGCGCTCCCGTCACCCTCGACATCGCGATCACATCCCAGGCGGAGCTTCCCACCAACGACAAAGGCGAGACAATCCCGTTCCCAAAAAACGGCTTTGCCTACCGCATTCCCGGCGAGGCAACCGTGAGCGTCAGCTACGACGGCGAAACCTTTGCCCAGGAAACGGAGCAAATAGCCCAGTTTGGAGCGGTTTACGGACTTTCGCCCACCACCATCGGCGACAAGAAGGCGCCCCAATATGTGATTCTCGACCCCGCCACCGGCGCCGTAGTGGAAACCGGCGCGGCCCACTGACCCATCTAAAACCATTCAACCCACTAACCCCACACTCAACTCCATACTGAACGATGAGAAAATGGAAAGTTGAAGACAGCTCCGAGCTTTACAATATCCCCGGTTGGGGACGGCAATATTTCTCGGTCAACGAGAAGGGCCACATAGTTGTCACCCCGCGCGAGGGCTTGATGCCCGTCGACCTGCGCGACGTGATGGACGAGCTGCAAGTCCGCGACATCACAGCCCCGGTGCTGCTTCGCTTCCCCGACATACTCGACAACCGCGTAGAGAAAATCTCAAACTGCTTCAAAAAGGCTGCCGAGGAGTACAACTACAAGGCCAAGAACTTCATCATCTACCCAATCAAGGTCAACCAGATGCGCCCCGTGGTCGAGGAAATCGTCACCCACGGCAAGAAGTTCAACATCGGCCTCGAAGCCGGGTCGAAGCCCGAGCTCCACGCGGTGCTCGCAACCAGCATCGACGACAACGCCCTGATTATCTGCAACGGCTATAAAGACGAGAACTATGTGGAGCTCGCCCTGCTGGCCCACAAAATGGGGCGGCGCATAATCCTCGTGGTCGAGAAGCTCAACGAGCTCAAAATCATACTCCGCGTGGCAAAGCGCCTGCAAATCACCCCACAGATCGGCATCCGCATCAAGCTCGCCAATTCCGGCTCAGGCAAGTGGGAAGAGTCGGGCGGCGACCAGTCGAAATTCGGCCTCAACTCCTCGGAGCTTCTGCAGGCCATCGACTTCCTTGAAAAGCACGAAATCACTTCGTGGCTCAAGCTCGTGCACTTCCACATCGGAAGCCAGATCACCAAAATCCGTCGCATCAAGAACGCCCTGCGCGAAGCGGTGCAGTTCTTCGTCCAGCTCTCCAAAATGGGCTTTTCAATCGACTTTGTCGACATTGGCGGCGGCCTCGGAGTCGACTACGACGGCACCCGCTCGGCAGCCTCAGAAAGTTCGATGAACTACTCTATCCAGGAGTATGCCAACGACGCCGTCTACTCCATTGTCGACGCTTGCGAGAAGAACGGCCTTACCCAGCCCAACATCGTCACAGAAACCGGGCGCTCGCTCACAGCCCACCACTCGATGCTCATTTTCGAGGTGCTTGAAACCACCTCGCTCCCCACATGGAAGGAGTCGGAAACCCTCGAAGGCAACGAGCACGAACTTGTGAAGGAGCTCTACGACATCTGGGACAAGCTCAACATGCAGAACCTTTTCGAGGGTTGGCACGACGCGATGCAATGCCGCGACGAGGCCCTCGACATGTTCTCGCTCGGCATCATCGACCTGCGCACCCGCGCGCTTGTTGAAAAACTGTTTTGGGAGATTGCCCGCGAAGTCGGCCGCATGAGCAACCAGATGAAGCACCCGCCGGAGGAATTGCGAAAAGTGGCTAAAATGCTGCCCGATAAATACTTCTGCAATTTCTCGCTCTTCCAGTCGCTCCCCGACTCCTGGGCCATCGACCAGCTGTTCCCCGTGGTGCCCATCGCGCGCCTCGACGAAAAGCCAACCCGCATGGCCACTCTGCAGGATATGACCTGCGACAGCGACGGCAAAATCGCGCAGTTCATCTCGCCCCACGGCGTGGCGAGCTCCCTGCCGGTTCACCCCCTGAAACCAGGCGAGCCCTACTACATCGGCGTGTTCCTCGTGGGTGCCTATCAGGAGATTCTCGGCGATATGCACAACCTCTTCGGCGACACCAACGCGGTGCACATCAACTGCTATCCCAACCACTACGAAATCGACCAGGTAATCGATGGCGAAACCGTGGCCGAGGTGCTCGACTACGTTCAGTTCAACCCCAAGAAACTCGTGCGCAACGTCGAAACATGGGTAACGCGCGCGATGAAAGCGGGCCGCATCACCCCCGAGGAGGGTCGCGAGTTCCTGTCGAACTACCGCTCCGGGCTCTACGGCTACACCTATCTCGAAAAGGATTGATGACTCGCCACTTCATCCATCTCGCCTACCTGGGTGCCAACTTCCATGGCTGGCAGCGTCAGCCACAGGATGTCAGCGTCCAGCAAGTCATCGAGGAGGCCCTTGGCATGTACTTCCGCACGGAAATCCCCATCACCGGCGCTGGGCGCACGGACGCGGGGGTAAACGCTTCGATGATGATTGCCCATTGCGACCTCCCCGAGCCGCTCGTTGACGACACCGCGGCCGTCAGGGCGCTCAACAGCATCCTTGGCCGCGACATAGCGATTTACTCAATCAAACCGATCCACCCCGAAGCGCACGCCCGCTTCGATGCCGTTGAACGCACCTATCGCTACTTCGCCCATACGGTCAAAGACCCCTTTACGGGCGGTTTGTCGTGGCAGTGCTCACCCCGCCTTGATTTCGAGGCGATGAACGAGGCTGGAAAAATTTTGCTCGAAACGAGCGACTTCACCTCGTTCTCGAAACTCCACACCGACGTAAAAACAAACATTTGCCACGTCACCGAGGCCCGCTGGTTCCCCCTCGAAGCCCCGGGGCATTGGTGCTTCCAAATCAGTGCCGACCGTTTTTTGCGCAACATGGTGCGCGCTGTCGTGGGCACCCTCGTTGAAGTTGGCCGCGGCAAAATGACCCTCGACGGATTCCGCGAAGTGATCGACCGCCGCGACCGTTGCGCCGCCGGCACCTCCATGCCTGCCGCCCCCCTCTTCCTCCATCGCATCCGCTACCCCTACCCTATATGACATTCAAAACCCTCTCGCTCGTATTGCTCGCGGCCACGGCATTGGTGGCTTGCTCAGACTCAGAAAACGAGCCAAGCCAAGGCAGCCAATCTCAATCGGGCACCTACCACCTTTCCGGTATTGTTGAAAAAGGCCCCTTCGTCCGCGGCTCAGCCGTGAACGTCCAGCCGCTCAATGAAGCATTCAACGCCGTCGGGACGCTTTTCAGCGGCGAGATAACCGACAATGCCGGCACGTTTGACCTCGGTGAAATCAAACTCGAATCACAGTTCGCACGAGTCGCGGCCGATGGCTACTTCTTCAACGAAGTGACAGGGGTCCTCTCCAACGGCCAACTGCACCTTGTGGCCCTTGCCGACCTCTCAGACAGGTCGACGGTGAACGTAAACATCCTTACCCACCTGAAATCGGCACGCATACTGAAGCTCATAAAGGAGGGCAAGCGATTCGGCGACGCGAACGCGCAGGCTCAGAAAGAGTTGCTGGCCCAATTTGGCTTGCAGAACTACGAAATCGCGGCTGCCGAGAGCACGTCCATCACCGAGGGAAACGATGGCTCGGGCGTCATCATTGCCATTTCATCCGTGATTCTCAACAACCGTTCTGAAGCCGAAGTTACTGAATATCTGGCCGAATTGAGCCGCGACCTTGCCGACGACGGCGCATTCGAGGCCGACAATCTGCGCCAAATTAACTCAGATAGCGAGGCAATCAAGACATCGTTGGGTGCGATTTCTGATAATATCGTTAACCGCTATGCCGATTTAGGCAGAACGGTGAGTGTTCCTGACCTTCGACTTTTCTTCGACTGGGATGGCGACGGAATAGCAGGCAACGAAATGTCTGACAACCCGATAATCAGCTTATCCCAAACCACAGTGAACTTCGGCAAAGATGGTGGCGAGGCGACCATCACGGTCAATGCTAATTTCAAAATATCGCTTGAGCCATTTGGCGAGTCGCTCACCACGGACGACGTATCAAGCGGCAGCGGATTTTTCAGCTCCGGCGAACCGCTGTCGGTTTCCGCGACGCTCGACGGTAGCAGATTGACAATCAAAGGCGCCCCTAACAAATCGAGCAAAAGCCGCTCGACAGTCATCAATCTCTACAACATCCTCGATGAGGTTGTGGCCTCAATTGAGGTCAATTTTGAGGGTGACCCGTCGCACCAGCTCGAATTGAGCACGCTGGGGATTGACGCGACAAAAGCAATACTTTCCAGTCTGACTGACGCTCACCGCGGCTACTATATGCTGAGCCACGACTATTGCTACGCTCCGACACATATAATAGAGCCCAATAATTACCAACTCGAAGAACTTTACCGCGGCTTTTTCAACTCGATAAGCCGGGTTAACAACACTTCGAAAGCGCTCGCCGAGGCCGGATATGGCGACTATGCCAAATTAATCCAAACTTACAACGCGATCGCGTATACCGAAATGATGGAGCTGTGGGGCGACGTGCCGCTGGTGAAATTCACCGACGACGCAATGTTGAACCCCCACATGCCAAGAACCCGAAAGCAAGAGATTAGAGACTACTTCATCACCACCCTCAACGATGCCCTGAGAGTTGCCTCCGACGAAAAAGCGCCTGGCAACGGGGAACCCGACACCAGCATACCTTCTCGCTCGACAGACTCTGCTGCCAGGCTTGCCAACCAGTGCTTTTTCCTATCAAAGGATATCCTACACCTGGCTCTTGGCGACCTGTATCTCCAAGATGGCCGCTACGGCGAGGCATACGCGATGTACGATGCAGCAATCAAGAACTACTCAATGTGCGCGTCGCTTGAGTATTCCAGAACAAGCCCTGAACACATCTTCTCTCCCGGAGTCATTGCCTCAGGCCAAAGCCGCATATCCCTCAAATCGCCACAAATCAGCCTCACGATTTCGGTTTACCCGCTCTATTTCCTATCAGACATACGCCTGCGCATGGCTGAATGCAAGCTGAAACTTGGCGATCAGGCTGCCGCTCAAGCCATAGTGGCCGACATAAAGCAACATCATCCCGAATTTGCCGAAGCCGCCGGTACGACATTGGAACAGATTGACCTCATCCACCGTTGGTGGTGGAACCCCGCATACCTCGGATTCCTGGATCGAAGCGGCTTCGGAATGTCGAAATACGGATTTGAAAGCCACCAATTGCTACTGCCACTTCCGCTGCAACAACTCGCGTTGAACCCCAACCTTTCTCAAAATCCGGGGTATTAACTGCAATGTTATGATTAAAAAACGCCTTCGGTGTGTCGCATCTTGGTTTGAATGCCAATGCGACGCACCGAAGGCTGCTTATTCGTCCCTGCGGCTTGCCGTCAGGGAATCGGCTGATAGAGGTCGGGCTGGAGGAGGTCGTGGATGAGGTCGGCGTAAACCGAGGCCACAGCGGCGGCAAACCGCGCGCCCTTGTCGGCTGTAGCGGCTGCCGGGGAACCTATGCCTGTGTCACGCGACACGCGGTTCCAGGCACGAGGCACCCACGCCACGCCTTTACGCAACAATTCCGAGCTAAACCCACCTGCTTTCCCCTCGCCGGCATCGGCAAGATTAACAAGTTCAGGGTGATAGTGCATCATCACCGATGTTTCAAGCTCGTCGGCATGGTCGCCGGGATAGTCAAAGAAGTCTTTCGCCGGGCACACTTTGAACCATTCGCTGGTGGCTATGAGCATCTCAGGCAAATCTATGCTCAGATCGCGAATCATACTTTTAAAGATGTTCCCGCCATGTCCATTGACAATCAGGAGCCGCTTCACGCCCTGGTGGTCGAGCGACGAAGCAATGTCGGTAAGCACAGCCATCTGGGTTGAATGACGGTAGTGTATACAGAACTTCAGTTCGCACTGCCCGGGATTCTGGGCCCCGAGGGGCATAGGGGGCATCACCATGGCCCGGATGCCGTAGCGTTCAAACGCCAGTTTAGCCGCATCAACAGCTATGTCATGGCTCAAAATAGCGTCAGTCAGGTATGGCAGGTGGAGATTGTGGGGCTCCGTGGCACCCCACGGCAGAATAGCAATCTGGTATTCGAGCCCGCGGGTTGTGCCGTAGTTGCTCACACTAAGATCTATTTCCTTGTTATTCATTTTGCTATAGAAAAAATTGAGGTTTTGGGCGTGCGCACGCGGGGTTTCACTTCGCCGCCGATAAGGTAGCACACGTTGTTGGCGACAGGCACAAGGACGGCTCCCGCACGGGCCGCGTCGCGGCTCTTCGCTGCGACACTCCAGTCGCCCGTCGTAGGATTGAATACTAACAGATTGTCGTTGAAGCGGTACCACCCAGCCGGATGGGCAAGGTAATCGGCCTTTTGGTTGCGGAGCGCCTCGAGAAAGATATCCTTATTTACCCCTCCGGCAACCACGATGCGCCCATCCGCGAGCCGGCAAGCGGCTGCTCCACCCAGCGAAACAGCGTTTCCGTCGGCATCGGTTGGAGCCGGGAGCGGCATCCACTTGTTTTTAGCGGGGTCGTAGCGCAGTCCGTCGGTCTCGAGCGTAGCGGCGCGCTGTTTTTTACCGGCCTTGTGCGCTGGAGCGAATCCACCCCACAAAAACAATTCACCATCAGACGAGGCCATTGCGGGCTGAGTGCGCGGGTTGCCCGGAAAAGAGCGTAGGCGCTTCCACCCGGTTGCCAAATCATCTAGGTCGAGAGCGAGTAATTCATTACCCGGAACACCATCGACATTACCACCAGCGACATAAACCACGTTGCCTATGGCGGCAGCTCCCATATTGTCGATTGCGGACGGGAGCCGCGGGAGTTCGTCAATGGCAGGAACGCCATTCTCGACGTTGAGCAGATAAACCTGCTTCGATGGTGCGCCGTCGGCAATTCCGCCAATCATAACAAGCCCTTTGGGTGTCTGGGCTGACGCGCCGTAGGCACTCGCAGCGGGCAGCTCGCCTATTTTGCGCACGCCTCCCTTGTCATCGTATAGGTAAATTCCCTTGTAAAAGCGTTTTTGGCTATCTGCCGCAAGAGGTTTCTTGGGGAAATTGCACCCTCCGGCAACCACGGCCAAGCCATCGAACATCCCGGCGTATGGTGCGGAAACACCAAACTCATAGCCGCTTTCGGGAGCGGTGGAGGGAGCGGTGGAGGCATCGGTCACCTCCATTCGGAACGTCGATGCGGGTAGCGACTCTCCATTCACGAGATTTGCGCGGGTGAACGGTTGCCAAGCATAGCGCACAAGCCGCGGAATGGCAATTTTGGCGGAACGCACCAGCAATGTGCTGTCGTTTAGCACCTCGGCTGAAGCGGTTTCATACAAACCCTCGACCTCGGCAACCTCAAAACCAATAATCGAGTCGCCGGAGGCGGGACGCATCCCGGCGCCGTTGGCAAAAGTCACCAACACGCCATCGCCGGCACGCACAGCTTTGAGCACATCAGGACCCGAGGCTACCAGGTCGCGACCGTATGTGCCTCGGAGAGCCAGCCGCGCGAGGCGCTCGCCAACCGGGCGCTTGTTTCGAGGGTGCACATCTGTGGAATCACCAAGGTCGGAGCTCACCGCCATTGCCACTCCGGGTATCGCCTTGGCCATGCGGCGCTGGCTGTCGCGGAACTGGGGCCATGACGGGCGGTCGATGCTGCTGAGCTGCACGAAATAAAACGGCAGCGAGCCGTCGGAGTAATATTCCCTCCAACTCTTCACAAGTAGCGGGAACAGCTGCTCATGAAGTTCAATATTGTGGGCATTGCTTTCACCCTGGTACCAGATAACCCCGGCGACAGGATAGCTGTCGAGAGGGCGCATGCCGGCGGCGAATAGGTATGAGGGTTCGTAGGGGTGGCGGCGATCGCCGGCGTTCTTGCGGGCGCGCTGCTGGCACCAGTGTTGCACATAGTCGTTTGTGTGCCAGTCGACGAGCGCCTCCGGCATTCCGGCCTCAAGCGCCTCGACAGGAATCCACGCCTCGATGGGCGCGCCACCAACAGAATTTGAAATCACACCCACGGGCACATTGAGGCTGTCGCGCAGCTGCTTGGCAAAATGATAGGCCACAGCCGAAACCGCCGGGGCGTTGTCGGGACCGACAGCCTGCCACGTCGCGGGGCGGAAATAGCCGAGCGCGTCGACGCGGTCGCGAACCGAGTCGGGCCACTCAACGTTGTTGGTCGGCGACAGGTGGGGCATATTATAAAAGCGGAGCAACGGGTCAGCCGAGGAGGCGATGACCTCGCTCCCCCCGATTTCGTCGCGGAGTTTGAATGCCATGTTGCTTTGGCCGCTCGCCAGCCACACTTCACCCGCGAGAATATCGGTGAATCGCAGCGTTTTGTCGCCGGCAGTCACAACCATTTCGTAAACCGGGCCGCTCACCAGGGGAAGAGTGGTTACCTCCCATCGGCCGCGGTTGTCGGCGACAGCGCCATACGTTTCCCCGTCGAGAGTGAGGCACACCCTCGCCCCGGCATCAGCAGTGCCGCCGATGCGCAATGGCGTGTCGCGCTGAAGCACCATGCCCGACTGATAGACCGCGGGCATCGACAGGCCGCCGTAGTTGCCGGTGATGGCGCCGCGGGCTGTCTCTGCGAGCAACCCGGCACCCTCGGCATCGGGATGAAGCCCGTCGGGCAGCAGATTGCGGCGGTCGAGCAGCGGGGTTTCGAAATCTATGAGCTCGGCTCCTGAAACCGCGGCTACACGCTCGACAGCGTCGCGCACTTCGATGCGCCAGTCGCGGGTGCCCGAGCGGAAGCGCTTATGGGTCGCGTTAACCGGGGAAATGTTGGCCAAAATCACCCTTACAGATGGATTAACCACCTTGAAAGAGTCAATCAGGGCGAGATAGTCGCGCACAAACGCCCCGTTGAAGTCGGGCCAGTTGCGTGGATCGGTGTCATTAACCCCGAGGTGCACCACCACGATGTCGGGCTTGAAATCGAGTGCCTGGCGAAACTCAGGCACTTTCATATAGGGGTTATGGCCGCGGTTGAGAAGCGTTGCCCCGGAATGGCCGAAATTGCCGACTTCATAGTCAGGGCCGAGCAGACGCTGCAGCTGCGAGGGGTAGCTGTTGACCTCGCGGTCGGGGATTTTCAACCCGAAGGTTATGCTGTTGCCCACGCAGGCAACCTTGGTGACCCCGAAAGCGCAAAAGGCCGCGGCGCCAATGAGCGCCGTGGCCAAAAGGGTTGTTAGTCTTCGCATTACTTCTGAAGTATATTGTCAATAAGCATCGAACTCTTTATCATCATGCGGGGAATGTGGAACGGGCCTTTGAAAAGGTTGCCCTTCGCATCCTGAGCGACGGTGCCGTCGCGGTGGAGGTAGCCGTACCACTCGCCATACACCGGGTCGGGGAAATGATCGTAGGCCCAGTCGTTGGCTTTGCGGTGCATCTCGATGTAGCGCTCGTCGCCGGTAGCTTCGTAGGCATACAGTGATGCGATTACAGCCTCGGTCTGCGGCCACCAGAATTTCATATCCTGGGAATAGTCCTGCGGGGGGAAATTACGGCAGTCGCGGAAGTTGATAATGCCGCCAAACTCCTCGTCCCAGCCCCAGCGCCACGACCAGTCGAGAATCTTCAGCGCGTTGTCGCGGATTTCTGCGTCCCACCCGCGGTGTTTCGCCTCCTCGAGGAGGAACCAGGCTGTCTCGATGCAATGGCCGGGATTGATGACGCGCCCTGCAATGGTATCGATCAACTCGCCATTGGGGCCAACTGTCTCAAGCAACGCCTCGAATTCGGGATGAATGAAGTAGGTGAAGAGGTCGTGGAGCGACGCGTTGATTTGCTCGTCGAGCACGGGGTCGGCAATAGCGCGGCGCACACAGGCGGCGGTATTGATAAGAATCATCGTGATCGAATGCCCGCGACCCGGCTGTGTGGGGAGATACTTCGGTTCGAGAATCCCCGGGGTGTTGATGAAGCGAAGGGTTTCTTTGAAAAGGGCGAGCGCCTTTTCGGCATACCGCTTGTCGCCCGTCGCGATCGAATACTCGCTCATGGCGATTATCGCGAAGCACTCCGAGAAGACGTAGCGGCGCTTGCGCAGCGGGCGTCCGTCGGCTGTAACCTCGAAAAACATCCGGCCATCGGTGTCAAAGCAATGCGCCTCGATGAAGTCGATGCAGCTCTTGGCCATTTCAAGATATTCAGGGCGGCGCTCCACGTTGTTGTATGCGAAGCTGTAAATGAATCCGCAGCGCCCCTGGAACCATACTGACTTGGTGCCGTCCATCAGCCGGCCTTCGCGGTCAACGCAGGTGTAAACGCCACCGTTGACCCGGTCGAGCCCATGGCGCAGCCAGAACGGGAGGATGTCGCCGGTGAGCTGTTCGCGATAGCGCTTCCCCCACTCGGCAAGATATGAACGCGTTTCGTTGTTATCCATAAGGTCGTTATGCCAGTAGGTTATCAAAACTTGTTGCAGCGCTCGAAGAAACCGATTGCCTCAAGCTCCTTCTTCATCGAAGCCTCCTCCTCGGGGGTAATGTTGCGGAAGGGGGTGCGGTTGGGACCGAGGTCGAGACCTATGAGCTTCATGATGCGCTTTCCGCCGACAATGTTGCCCCGGTAACGGCAAATAACGTTAATCACCTCCTGCGAGAAGTTCTGGTGGTCGCGGGCGGCTTCGAGGTCGCCGCGGTTCCATGCGTCGATGATAGCGGTGAGTTCGCGGCCGTTATAGTTGGTTGTGCCACCGATGCCACCCTGCGCGCCCCCCATTGCGAGGCAGGGGAGGATGGTTTCGTCCTGGCCGTGGAGCATGTCGAACTTGCCGTCGGCATAGAGGCGAC
>CAYTBH010000028.1:18861-22464 GCA_964435935.1 uncultured Alistipes sp. | reverse complement strand
GGAGCTGCTCCATGTTGTTGAAGTTGAAAGCGGGGATAGCGTAGCCACCCTTGATGGCCTTCTTGAACATCTCGCGGGTGTTCACCAGACCTAATTCTTTGTAACTTACCATGATTTATAATTTGGATTAATCGTATGCGTAATTTGTAGAACGTTTTCAATGACAAAGTTACGAAATTTCCGCGAATAATTGACGAAAAATTTCCGTAATCATCAATCTGACTCACCTCTTGCCGCCGGGGAGTAGCGCTCAGTTTGAAGCGTCGGTGTTAAAATCCTCTCCGTCTGGGGCTTCGGCGGGTGGGGTATTGCGCCGCGGCGTCTCACGGTTGGCCGCCGGTTTGCCCGGTGACGTATAGTTATTAGCAGCGGCGCCTGCACGTTTCACGCCCGGACCGTTACCCGCTGCGGCTTTAGCATCTTCAGAGCCAGCGTTGTCGGGAAGCACCCTTGATAGAGTGAAAATAAATTCCAATCCTCCGCCTCGACGGTTTCGCACTGAGATGCCGCCGCCCATAGAGTTGATGGCGCTCTTGACAATAGGGAGTCCGAGGCCGGTGCCTCCCGATTTGCGCGAACGACCCACGTCGACGCGGTAGAAGCGATCAAAAAGGTGCGGCAGGTGCTCGGGCGACACACCCGTGCCATTGTCGTAGAAGGCGAATGTGTAGCTCTTTTCCTTGCGTCCGAGCAATTCGATGCCCATCTCGGTGCCTTGTGAATATGCCTTGGCGTTTTTCACCAGGTTGTTGAGAACGGAATACAGCAGTCCCTCGTTGCCGCGGATGAAGCAATCCGTAGGCAAATCGTAGCGGAACTTCATGTCGCCGATGAGGTTAGTCGTCTCAATTTCCTCAGCCAGGTTTGCAACCATTTCGTGGAAATCGACTGTTTTCATCGGGATGTTCTGGCCCGACTCTTCGAGGCGGGTCATCGTGGACAGGTCGTTGAGCATAGCTGTGATACGCTCAATGTTCTCGCGAGCTTTCAACAGGAAGTGGCGGCGATCCTCCTCGGGCATGTCTTCCTGATTGACCAGCATTTCGAGGTAGGCGCTAACGATGCCAATCGGCGTTTTGAGCTCGTGGGAAATATTGTTGGTGAGCACTCGCTTCACTCGGTTCTTCTCCTCAGTGGCTTTCAGGGCGATGATGTGCTCGCGTTCACGGCGCTGGTTGGCCTGCATCCGGGAGTTGTAGATTGACACGATCTGGCGCGAAATGTCGCCCAGCTCGTCAGAGGGGAATTCGCCCATAGGGATGAAGTCGCGGTCGTTGGCGGCTCGGTGGGCAAACTCGTGCAACAGTCTGATGTTCTTAGCCTGGTGGGCCGTCATCAGGAAGATGATGAAGGTGCCCAGGATGCCCACCGACAAAATCATAAGCCAGAAGAGCCAGTCGTCTGACGCGATGAACGACTTGATTTCGGGCGAATATGGCAGGTAGGCCCTCAACTCAATCCCCTTCTCGGGGGCAAAGCGGCTGTAATAGTAGAACACCTTTTCGCCAGAAGGGAAGCAGGTGTCTTCGAGGAAGATGGCAGTCGAGCCATCGTGTATGGAATCGACCTCGGCGGTTTCGAAACCGAGAGGGCGGTCGTGGTTGATTGTGCCAAATGACTTGAGCAGCTCGCCTGTGTTGAAATCGTAGATGGCAACCGACATTTTTCCAAGCGCGGTTCCCTCGTAGTAGCGGCTTATGAAGTCGAGGAAAGTGTTGACCAGCGATAAATCCGACTTATCCCAAGCGTCGACCAGACGTCCGGCCGCGAGGTCCACGCGGTCCATAATCTGGTCTTTCTTTGAAATGCGGTCGCGGGTGTATTGAAGCCAAGCAAAACTGCCTATGAGAGTCCATATACACACGAAAGCTGAAAGGAACAGCTTCATGCGATAGCGGAACGTGCGTCTTTTAAGGAGTTTATTGAACATTGGCCGGAACGATGGTCTTTGTGCGGGTGAAATCAGACTTCGGCCTTGAAGCCGTAACCGAATCCGAGGCGGGTCACGATGTTGTCGCCGTAAGGGCCGAGCTTCTTTCTGAGGCGGGTGATGTTAACGTCGACGGCGCGATAGGTGACAGTCTGTCCGGCCCAAACCTGCCTCATAATCTCGTCGCGCGAATGGATGCGTTCGCGATAGGTGAGGAAGAAGAGCAGCAGCTCGAACTCGCGCGGAGTGAGCTCAACCTTTTCGCCATCAATATACAGCGCCTTGCCATTGCGGTCGATGCGCAGGGTTTTGTAAGTGATGTCGGGCTCGTAGTTGGTTTTCGAGGTATTGTAGCTCACCTGCTGCGCGGCCTTGGTGCGACGAAGCACGGCACGCACGCGGGCTTTCACCTCGTCAATGGAGTAGGGCTTTGTGATGTAGTCGTCGGCACCGATGTTGAGGCCCATCACCATGTCGTCCTCTCCGTTGAGAGCGGAGCAGAAAATGATGGGGGTATCTTCGGTAGCGGGGTTGTTTCTCACCCGTTTCGCAAAGTCGAAACCACTGAGATGTTCCATCATGATATCGACAATCATGAGGTGGTATATGGAGAGGTCGTAACCGAGGGCGGTCTCAGCGCTGTCGGCTGTATCTACCTCGTAGCCTTCCTTTTGCAAGTTGTACTTAAGAATTTCGCAGAAACTTTCTTCGTCGTCGATTACAAGAATCCGTACTCTCATTTGTGATGACTTTTTAGTAGGTGAAAAGGGCCCCAGACTGCGTGAAATCACGCCCTGTGAGCCATATAAGGCACATTTTGGTTTTGCGAGTTAAAATTACAACATTATAATGGATTAAAGAGGAAAAGCCCGTTATTATATGCAAATATACGTTAACGTTAGTTAATTTAATTCCGATGGCGAACCATTCGCCCCGCCGTGCGTTTAAAGGATATAAGCACTATATTTGCACTGTGTTTTTTCATGGTATTAGATTTAAGGTTAAAGATAAGCAAACGAGGCTGTCGGGATGACAGCCTCGTTTGTTTTATATCCGTGAGTAACGCAGGGGCGAGCGGGCCATTAGAAGCTCCCATATAGAAGCTCTTATACGATATCTTGAGAACTCTTGCAACGACTTTACGGGAGTGGAAAGTCGCCGACGGGCCTCATCGCAACAGAATCTCCCTTCGCTACAACCAGCAGAGCCGACGCATCGGGAAAAGCCTCGATAATCTTCGCAGCCTCGCCGGATGGGGAAGCCATGCAAGCTGTGGCAAGCGCGTCGGCAGTGGCGCAATCCGGGGCAATCACGGTAGCCGCGAGCACATCTCCTTGAAAAGGCATGCCGGTGAGGGCATCAATTGTGTGTCCTCGGCGATTCCCCAACGAGTCGGCTTTGAAATTTCGATAGTTACCCGACGACGCAACTCCGCAGTCGGTCACGGCAACTGTAACAAGCGCCGTGTGGCTTGCTCCCGGGTCATAGACTGGGGCATCAATCTGGATGTGCCACCGACTGCCGCGCGGATTCGAGCCGGCGAGAGCCAACTCGCCCCCAATTTCTACCATAAAATTATCAACGCCGTTGCGTCGCAGCATCTCCCCCACCCTGTCGCAACCAAATCCCTTGGTCACGGCACTGAAGTTGAAAGTTGTCAATGGCGACTTCTT
>CAYTBH010000028.1:0-18761 GCA_964435935.1 uncultured Alistipes sp. | reverse complement strand
AACCAAATCCCTTGGTCACGGCACTGAAGTTGAAAGTTGTCAATGGCGACTTCTTTACCATTCTGAACGCAGAATCTATGTGACAATCGAGGAGGCCGACAAGGCTCAGTGCCGAGTCAATCTCTTCGCGAGCGGGCAAGCTCTTCGCTCCTTTCTCATAACCGAACCCCCAAAGATTCACTATCGGGGCAACTGTCGGGTCGAAACGTCCGCCAGACTTCCGGCACACATCTTGAGATATTTCAAACACTTGGAGTATAAGCGAATCGACACGGAGATTCTCGTTACGGTTAATCTGCGAGATGCGCGACTGCGCGTTGAATGGCGACAGCGAGAGCTCCACCTCACGCATGACAGCAAAAATAGAGTCAGTGAGGTCCCGGTCGCTTTTATATGAAATTTTGAATGTCGTGTTCCATACCGAGCCCTCGCTCACGCGCCACTCAGCGGTAGAGCAAGAGGCAGCAAAAAGCACGACAGCGAATATCAACAGGCGTGTAAATAAGTGTCTACGCATCGCACCAATATTAACAAAAGCAAGACGCCGTGCGAAATAAGGCATTTCGACACGGCGTCCACAATTATGTCACGTTCATTGAACGCATTATCTCGCGGGAGATAATGTTGATTAGTCTTCGTTGAGGTTAACGCGCTTGAATTCAACAACGGCCAGACCCTTCTGAGCCTGCTCGAGGTACTTACCGATTGTGAGGTTACCGTCCTTGATGAATTCCTGCTCCATGAGGCAGTTCTCTTTGAAGAACTTGTTGAGACGGCCCTGGGCGATGTTCTTGATCATAGCCTCGGGAAGGTTTGCGGCTTTAGCCTCGGCGGTTTCCTTGGCGATGGCGCGAGCCTTGTCGGCTTCCTCTTCGGTGAGCCAGCCCTTGGCGATGTTGGAGTTGATGTGGTCCTCAGAGTCAACGAGGTTGGGGTTGATGCCGGCCTTCTTGAGGGCAACTTCAACAGCCTTCTTAACCTGCTCTTCCTTGGTCTTTTCGATAGCCACGTTGTACTCAGAATCGATAGTTGCCTGGGGAACGCTGTCGCGGTCAACGGCTACGGGATTCATCGATGCCACCTGCATGGCAACGTCGCGGCCTACCTGGTAGTCAACGCCTTCAACGTTAAAGCCAACGATGGTGGCAAGCTTGTTACCAAGGTGGTTGTAGGAAGTGGTCGAGGGAGCCTCAACGTAGGCGTAAGCGCCGAGTTCGGTCTTTTCGCCGGTTTTGCCACCCTCTTCGACAACGAGGTCGGCAACGGTGAGGTTGCCAACTTTCACAGCCTTGAGTTCGTCGACGCTCTTGCAGCGGTTGGCAACAGCGAGGTCGAGGAGCTTCTGGGTGAGTTCAACGAAGCCGGCATTCTTGGCAACGAAGTCGGTTTCGCACTGGAGCGAAACGATAGCGGCGAAGTTGCCGTCGTTCTTTGAGAGCACACAGCCTTCGGCGGCGACGCGGTCTTCGCGCTTGGCGGCAACAGCCTGTCCTTTCTTGCGGAGGATTTCAACAGCTGCTTCGATGTCGCCGTTGGTTTCGGCGAGCGCTTTTTTGCAGTCCATCAGGCCGGCCGAGGTGAGGTGGCGCAGCTTGGTGATTTCTGCCATTGTTACTGCCATAGTATGATAACAGTTTGGATGTTTTTGTGTAAAAGGTTAACGTGAGAGAGATTTGTTGTGGCGCCGGGTCCGGCGGCGTGTCGGACCCGGGCCAAACGGGAGAGCCCTGAGCCGGGTTATTCGGCGGCGGGAGCTTCTGCTTCAGCTGCGGGAGCCTCAGCCTCGGCTACGGGAGCTTCGGCAGCCTCCTCAGAGCGGCGAACAGCGCGGCGGCGTTCGCGGCGGGGAGCAGCGGGGGCAACTTCCTCGGCGGGAGCGTCGACCTTCTCGGCCTTGCGCTCTTCGAGACCCTCGGCCATGGCGGAGCATACGGTGTCGAGGATGAGCTCGATCGACTTGGATGCGTCGTCGTTTGCGGGGATTACGAAGTCAACGTCAGAGGGATCGGAGTTGGTGTCGACCATGGCGAACACGGGGATGCCCAGGCGGACAGCTTCGGCAACGGCGATGCGCTCTTTGAGCACGTCGACAACGAACAGAGCCGAGGGGAGACGGTTGAGGTCGGCGATAGAGCCGAGGGTCTTCTCAAGCTTTGCGCGCTGGCGCGAAATCTGAAGTTTCTCGCGCTTGGAGAGGTTGTCGAAAGTACCGTCCTTGGTCATCTTGTCGATGGTAGCCATCTTCTTGACAGCCTTGCGGATGGTGGGGAAGTTGGTGAGCATACCGCCGGGCCAGCGCTCGATAACGTAGGGCATACCGATGCTCTGAGCCTTTTCAGCGGTAACTTGTTTGGCCTGTTTTTTGGTGGCAACGAAGAGGACCTTCTTGCCAGATTTAGCTATTGATTTGAGGGCGGCAGCTGCCTCGTCGAGCTTGGCAGCGGTCTTGTAGAGGTCGAGAATGTGGATACCGTTGCGCTCCATGAAGATGTAGGGAGCCATTGCGGGGTTCCATTTGCGCTTGAGGTGGCCGAAGTGGCAACCTGCTTCAAGGAGCTGGTCAAATGTGGGTGTAGACATTATTTCTTTCGAGTTGTTTACGTTCTTTTTATTACAACCCCGGGGTAGGGAACGCGATCCATCCGCGGGATTTAGATACTAAACTCAATATTTGTTTTTGAGGTCCGGCTCACGCCGCGCCGCGCGGGCTATGCCGCCAGGGCCGCGGGCCGTAGAGGGAAGCGATTAACGCTTGGAGAACTGGAAGCGCTTGCGTGCTTTGGGGCGACCGGGCTTTTTGCGTTCCACAACGCGGGGGTCGCGGGTCATGAAGCCTTCGGCGCGGAGAGCCTTCTTGTCGTCGGGGTTGATTTTCACCAGGGCGCGTGCGATGGCGAGGCGGAGAGCCTCGGCCTGGCCCTTGTAGCCGCCACCGTCGATGTTCACAGCGATGTCATACTTTTCCTCGCAGTCGAGGGTTTTGAGGGGCTGCTTAACGATGTAGCGGAGAATCGAGGAGGGGAAGTAAACCTCCAGGGGACGATTTTTGTGGTGGCAGGTAACGTTGATCACGCCGGTGCCTTCCTTTACGATAACGCGGGCAACGGCTGCTTTACGACGGCCAACTGCATTTACTGTTTCCATAACTTGATGTTCAGAAGATTAGGCGTTTCACTTACTTTACGGTATTGATGTCAAGCACCTTAACCTCGAGGCCGTTCTGGGGATAGTCGGGGCCGTTGTAAACGTGGAGGTTCTTGATGATCTTGCGGCCAAGACGGTTCTTGGGGAGCATACCTTTAACCACGCGGAGGAACAGGGGGTGCATACCGGGCTTGAGGTGCTTTTGAAGGATTTCTTCATCAGCACTTCGGGGGTGAGCTCGCGCTGACCGCCGGGGTAGCCGGTGTAAGTGAGGTAAATGCGGTCGGTCCATTTTTTACCGGTGAGAACGACCTTGTCGGCGTTGATGATGATAACGTTGTCGCCGCACTCCACGAAGGGGGAGTAGCTCGGCTTGTTCTTGCCGCGAAGGATTTTAGCAACCTTCGAGCACAGACGACCGAGCACCTGGTCGGTGGCATCGATTACCACCCATTCTTTCTTAACGCTCTCGGCGTTGGGGGTGATGGTTTTGTAGCTTAAAGTATCCACTTCTAAAAAGTTGGTTAATAAATAAATAGCTAAGCGGCGGCCACAGGGTGAGCCAGGCCAAAGGCTCCTCGGAGGCTTCTGCCGCGACTGCATGCTACTGCAATCGAGGCGCAAAGTTACGCATTTTCAACGGAATATCAAATATTTTTTCGTACTTTTGCATTGAAGAAAACAACGGCGCCCCGCTGACGCGGCTTCCCGACCCCGCCCTCATATATAATATAGGACATCGGAAATCATATTATAAATTCTATCCGACTCAGCATTCCCGCACCCGGAAAAAATAGCATAGCATCATGAAATACAATTCAAAAAACCGCATTTTGGCGCTCGCGGCCATTGCCGCCGCCACCTCCTCGGCGCTCATGGCTGCCGAGCCCGCCCCGGCTGACTCCGCGGCTGTGAAAACCGACTCGGTCTTTGTCTTCACCGACCTGAAGGTGCTCCCCCACACTTCGGTCAAGGACCAGAACAAGAGCGGCACATGCTGGTGCTTCGCCGGCACATCGTTTTTCGAGGACGAGATTCTGCGCCAGGGTGGCGACTCTCTCGACCTGAGCGAGATGTACACCGTGCGCCAGTGCTACCTCGACAAGGCCGACCGCTTCATGCGCCTCTATGGCCAGACCAATTTCGCCGCCGGAGGCTCCACTGCCGACGTGCCCTACGTTTGGCGCATGTATGGCGCGATTCCCGAAGAAGCCTACCCCGGCATTGACTATGGCGAGGACAAGCACGTCCACGGCGAGCTCGACGCCGTGCTTTCGGCCTACCTCGAAGCGGTTGCCAACAAGCCCAACAAACGCCTCTCGACGGCATGGCGCCGCGGATTCGAGGCGATTCTCGACGCATACCTCGGCAAGGTGCCCGAAACCTTCACCGTCGACGGCAAGACCTACACTCCCCGCTCGTACGCCGACGCTCTCCCGGTGAAACCAGCCGACTACGTTTCCATAACCTCGTTCACCCACCATCCTTTCTACGAAAGCTTCGCGATCGAAGTGCCCGACAACTGGTTGTGGTATCCGTCGGTCAACCTCCCGATGGAGGAGATGAAGCAGGTGGTTGACAACGCCATCGAAAAAGGCTATCCCGTTGTGTGGGCCGCCGACGTTAGCGAGGGCGGTTTCAAATGGAAAGAGGGCTTCGCCGTGATGCCTAAAGAGCGCACCGCGGCCGACATGGAGGGCACCGAGCTTGCCCGTTGGGTGCACCTGAGCGACAAGGAGCGCAACGAGGCCCAGTTTGACTTCAAAGGCCCGGTCGACGAAATAGAGGTGACCCAGGAGTCGCGCCAGCAGATGTTCGACCGCCAGGAAACAACCGACGACCACGGCATGGAAATCGTGGGCATAGCGACCGACCAAAACGGCAAGCGCTACTACAAGGTGAAGAATTCATGGGACACCAACCAGGTTTACGACGGCTACATCTACGTTTCCGAGCCCTACTTCCTTGCAAAGACGGTCAACATCTACGTCAACAAAGAGGCCATCCCCACGCCCATCGCTAAGAAAATCAAGAAATAAGCGTCACCATCAAACCATTTGCCGGCATAGCGCACCTCTGCGCGGCAGCGCTCGCGCTCCTCTCCGCCTGCGGCGGGGAAAAAGAGGCGGCATCCTATTCCGACAGCTGGCAGACCGAGCAATATCGCATCACCGCCGAGGGCGTCAGCCTCTCGAGCGGTGACGCGTTGCTTATAAGCAGCGACTCCACGGCCACACTGCGCCGCGGAGAGGGGGGCCAGGAGGTTGAAATAGCGCTTGGCCCTCTGCCCCAGGGGGAGGCTAAATTCGAAAGCTCCGACCCCCTGCTCCCCTTCCTTTACCGCCTTGAAGCGACCACCGACACCGCGGCTGTAAAGAACCGCCCTTACCTGCCCTACGCCATCTTCGTAAATCCCCTCCCGGCGCCGCGGGCCGCCTCATTGCTCGCCCAGCGGTTGCGCAACGACCTTCATGTGCCCCCGGAGCTGGGCCGATACAGCTGGCCCGTGATTCGCGCCAACGCCCAATGGCTCATGGCGGCTTCGGAAACAGCGCTTGCCGGAGGCGACGAACGCTGGACGCGCCAGACCCTCGCCACAGCGCGCCAGGTGTTCGAAATCGACACCCGCATGGCGCTCAACGGCCAAACAGGGCTGTTCATGGGAGTGCCGCGCTACCTCATAAACCCGGCATCGAGATTCCCGCGATGGATGGAGCCCGTCGACCTCTTCCAAGCCATGACTCTCGCGGAGAACGCGGCATACCGCGCCGCGCTCGCCAACATCGAGAAACTTGCCGCGGCTTCCAATCGTCCGACACAAATAACGTGCACCTCGCAGGAGCTCCGCGACGCCATTAACAGCGAGTTCTGGAATCCGTCGACCGGCCAATACAGCGCCACGCTCTATGGCAACCCATCGTTCCCGGTGCGCCTCGAGTCGGCCGACAATGCCGCGCAGGCAATCGCCATTCTCGGAGGAGCCGCGACCGACGCCATGGCGGCATCAATCGCGGCCAAAGCGCCTACGGGGCCATACGGCATCGTGCCCCTCTCGCCAAGGTGGAGCCCGGACACTGTGCCTCAAAGCGAACTGCCGCCAATCTTGCTCCGCGCGATGTGGATGGCGGCCATGGGGACTACCGACAACGAAACCGCCTACTCAGCCTCGGTCGCAGCTCTGATCGCGACCCGCGCAAAGGCTCTGTTTGAAAGGTCGTTCGACTCCGCGCCTCATCAGGAACTAAGCGCCGTCAGGCCGATCGCGGCGCTCATCCTCCGCGGCTTCCTCGGAGCGAAATTTGCCCCGGAGGGGATGTACCTCTCCCCTTCCGTTCCCGCGCAACTGCCCGCCGACAAGCATATCAGCGGACTCCGCTACCGCGACGCCATTCTCGACATAACTATCACCGGCACGGGGCAGGCGCTGTCAACCTTCACCCTCGACGGGCACCAGTCGCAACCCTTCGTCCCCGCCGACCTTGAAGGGCGCCACTCAATCACGATCACACTGGCCGGGAGTGCCGCAGACCCCGGCTCCATCACCGCCGTCGAGAAGCAGAAAGTGCTCCCCGCTGTTCCTAAGGTAACCTGGACCGGCACGCTCAAGGCCCAGATTGACACCGCGGGCGACGATGCCGACTCAGGTGAGGACGGCTATGCCGTATATCGCGATGGCATTCTGCACCAAATATCAGTCACCCCCGACTATGTGGTTCAGAAACCCGCCGAACTCACCATAGTTCAGTTTGCAGCGATTTCCACCGGCAGCCTGCCGGGGTTCGCGACCGCGCCGCGGGTGCTCCTGCCCCAAGGGTGGGAAACCATCGTCAGCGCCGCCGACATCGCCACCCCCGGCACGCGGCTCATAAAGGACAAGCCGACGGCCAAGAAAGTCGTCGAGTCAAACCGCTGGAAAAACCGCAACGTCACATTCCACTTCACCTCGCCGGCCAAGGGGCGCTACATTGTGGACGTGCGCTACTCGAGCGGCCTCGGCATCGTCAACCCCCACCGCCGCGCGGCGCTGCGCCGCCTGCGGGTCAACAACTCGGAGGCCGGCATCATCGTCTTCCCCCAATACTCACCAGCGTGGTGGAACAAAGAAACCGGCACCGACTGGCAACTCCCGTCGACCTATTCCTCGCAGTTGGACGTTATGCTACAAGAGGGGGTTAACACTCTCGAGCTCGTATATTTCCAACCGTCGCCCGTTTATGTCGATCCTCAGGCCAACACCCTGCTTTTTGATGCCGTCAGACTCCGGCGAATCGAATAACCCAACCCGAATTCAAAACACTTCACTCATCCTAATAATGAAACGACTTTCCCTGCTTTCGTGCGGCCTGCTCGCGGGCGCAGCCTCGCTCTTCGGAGCGGTCAAGGCGCCCATTGTGAGCAAAGTGGAGCCCCCCTACTGGTGGACCGGCATGGCCAACGACACCCTGCAAGTGATGGTTTCCGGCGCCGACGTTGCCAAGGCATCCGTCTCGGTCAGCTACCCCGGAGTGCGCCTGGCCCAGAACGTCACTCTCGACAGCCCCAACTACCGCTTCCTCTATTTCGTCATTTCGCCGAAAGCCAAACCCGGCAAAATGAACATAAACTTCACCCTGGGCAAAAACAAACAGACGATTGTCTACGAGCTCAAAGCCCGCGACCGCAAGCCCGAGGACTACGTCGGGTTTGACGCTTCCGACGTTCTCTACCTCCTCATGCCCGACCGCTTTGCCCAGGGGCAGGAGAGCGACCCGCAGCTCGCCGAGGAGTGCAAGGAGATGCGTCATCCCGTGAAAACCGACCGCGAGAACCCCAACGCGCGCCACAGCGGCAACATCCAGGGCATCATCGACCACCTCGACTATCTCGACACCCTCGGGGTGACAGCCATCTGGAGCTGCCCGGTTCTGGAGAACGACATGCCAGGTGGCTCATACCACGGCTACGCCACTACCGACTACTACCGCATCGACCCGCGCCTGGGTTCGAACGACGACTGGGCCGAACTTGTCGCCCAGGCCCAGAAGCGCGGAATGAAAGTGGTGATGGATATGATTTTCAACCACTGCGGCGTGGCCCATCCGTGGGTCGACGACGCTCCGGCCGAGGACTGGTTCAACCACCCGAAAGGCGACGTGCTCACCAACTTCCGCCTCTCGACGGTCCACGACCCCTACGTCTCGGACTACGACCTCGACCACACCGTCAACGGCTGGTTTGTCAAGGAGATGCCCGACCTCAACCAGCGCAACCCCCACCTTATGAAATATCTCACCCAGAACTCGATCTGGTGGATTGAATCGTCGAAAATCAACGGCATAAGGATGGACACCTACCCCTACGCCGACATGCGGGGGATGGCGCAGTGGGCCAAGGACGTGCTCCGCGAATATCCCAACTTCAACATCGTTGGCGAATGCTGGTATGGCAACGAGCCCGGAAGCGCCTACTGGCAGCGCGGCAACAAGATGAATCCCCTCAACACCGAGCTCCCCACCGTCATGGACTTTAAAATCGCGATTGACGGCCACAAATATTTCGAGGAGGAGACCGACCCCTGGAACGGCCTCAACCACCTTTACGACCACCTGGCGCTCGACTATCTCTACCCCGACCCGCAGAAGGTGCTCACCTTCCTCGACAACCACGACACCGACCGCTTCCTGCTCGCCGAGCCCGAGAACCTCGGCCCGTGGCGCCAGGCCATAGCCTTCCTGCTCACTTCGCGCGGCATCCCCCAGCTCTACTACGGCACCGAGCTCCTGATGAACGGCTCGAAGGAGGGGAGCGACGGCTATGTGCGCCGCGACATGCCCGGAGGCTTTCCCGGCGACACCATCGACAGCTTCACCCCCCAGGGGCGCACCGAGCGGCAGACCGAGGCGTGGAACTATATGCAACGCCTGCTTCAATGGCGCCGCGGCGAGGCCAACGACGTGATTGCCCGCGGCTCGCTCAAGCACTTCATGCCCCAGAACGGCCTCTACGTCTACCAGCGCAAACTTGGCGACAAGGAGGTGACGGTGATTCTCAACGGCACCGACAAGCACCATAAAGTGGCGATGGACCGCACCCTCGAGATTCTCCCCTACGGCATGCAGCTCCGCGACATTGTCAGCGGCAAGCAGGTGACCATCGAGCGCGAAATGAGCTTCGCGCCGCGCCAGGTGATGATTCTGCAAAACTTCTAACCGCTATCTATGAAAAAAATCGGAATCATCTCCGACACCCACTCGTGCTGGGACGACCGCTTCGCGAAATATTTCGCCGGATGCGACGAAATATGGCATGCCGGCGACATCGGCTGGATCGACGTGATTCGCCGCCTCGAAGAGGTTGCCCCGGTGGTGAGGGCAGTCCGCGGCAACATCGACTCGGGCGAGGTGCGCCGCGCCTTCCCCGAAGTGCTCGAATTCGAGGTCGAGGGGTGCAACGTGCTCCTGACCCACATCGGCGGCTACCCGGGGCGCTATGCTCCGGGCATCGAGCGCGAACTGCTCACGTCGCAGACGCGCATTTTCGTCAGCGGCCACAGCCACATCCTCAAAGTAATGTACGACGAGGGGCTCAAATGCCTCCACATCAATCCCGGGGCCGCCGGCGTGCACGGATGGCACAAAAAGCGCACCCTCGTGCGCTTCATCATCGACGAGGGGATTCCCCGCGACCTCGAGGTGATCGAGCTCGGCCCGCAAGGAAACTGATACCAAAACCATCGACAAGTCAATGAAAAAATCGCTTATATGCCTCGGCATCCTGGCCATGCTGGCCACCGGATGCCGAACCACCGAAAAAAACTACCGCGAAGCCTACGAGAAAGCCCTCGAGAAACGCAACGAGGGGCTCACCGAGGAGGAGCGCTCGGCAATCGACCGCGAAATCGCCACCCCGAAAAGCGTTTACCGCGGCGACTCGATTCCGTTGAAAACAATGTGGGTCAACACCGTGGCCGCCACAACCTCGACCGCCGCGATGGAGTATAGCGTCGTGGCCGGCTCCTTCCGCCAGCAATTCAACGCCACCTCGGCCATGGAGCGCCTGCGCCAGGGCGGCTATCCCGACGCGTTCCTGCTCATCGACCCTGAAAAGAACTTCATCGTCGCCGCCACAACCACCGCCTCGCTCGACAGCGCCGTCGTCGAGCTTCGCAAGCTCGAAAGCGCCTCGCCGATACAACTCCGCGCCCCCTACCCCTTCATTCTTCGCAAAGCGACCCGGCGTTAACACAGGCTGTTGCGCGGGATAACGAAATTTTTGCTATATTTGCGAAACTGCGATGAATTGGTTCGAAGAGCTCATAAGTAACCCCTGGGTATGGTATAGCGCGTCAGCGCTTTATGCCATAATCATCCTGAGCACGATCGGTGTGGTGGTTTCCGAAAACCGCAACCCGGTGAAGACTCTGGCATGGGTCACCGTGCTCCTCGTGGCCCCGCTGCTCGGGCTGGTGCTCTACATAATCTTCGGGCGTAACATCCAGGGAATGAGGGTTATTTCGCGCAAAAACCGTCGCAAGCTGCGCAAGCTCGACGAGTCGGGGCCTGTCGACGCGCGCCAGCGCCCGAGCTCGCCCCACGCCATGCAGCAAATCAAGCTCGCCAACTCGCTCTCGGGCTCGAACTTCTACCCCGGTAACTCGGCCGAAATCTTCGACAACGGCACCGACAAGTTCGCCGCCCTGCTGCGCGACATCGCCAACGCAAGGAGTTTCATCAACATAGAGTATTACATCGTTTCCGACGACCGCATCGGCCAGCGCGTCGCCGACGCTCTCATCGAGCGGGCCCGGGCCGGGGTCAAGGTGCGCCTGCTCTACGACCATGTGGGCTCGTTCAAGACACGCCGCAAATATTTCCGCCGCCTGCGCGACGCCGGCGTTGAGTCTACGCCATTTTTCAAAGTCGCCTTTCCCCCCTTCGGAACCCGCATCAACTGGCGCAACCACCGCAAAATCTGCATCATCGACGGGGAGATTGGCTACATCGGCGGCATGAACGTGGCCGACCGCTACATCGACGGCGGGCGCTTCGACGTGTGGCGCGACATCCACATACGCCTCACCGGTCCCGCCGTGCGCTCACTCGAGAAAGCATTCGCCATCGACTGGACATTCGCCGGGCACCCGCTGATCGACGACCCCCACCCCGCGCCCCGACAGGTCGCCGGGGCCAACATGGGCATGCAGCTCATCACCGGGGGCCCCACCAGCCACTGGCTCAACATCACCCTCGCGTTCCAAAAGGCAATCTCCGTGGCGCGCAAGTGCGTCTACATCCAAACCCCCTATTTCCTCCCCACCGAAGGCCTGCTACACTCCCTTCAGATGGCCGCGCTCGCGAAAATCGATGTGCGCGTCATGCTCCCGGCCCGCTCCGACAGCGACATGCTCCGCTGGGCCTCCAACTCCTACGTCAGCGAATGCCTCAAGGCCGGCATCAAGGTTTACTTCTACGAGAAAGGGATGCTCCACAGCAAGGTGCTCATAGTCGACGATGATTTCGCCACCATAGGCTCGGCCAACTTCGACTTCCGCAGCTTCGAGCACAACTTCGAGGCCAACATGCTTGTCTACAGCGAGGAGTTCAACGCCCGCATGAAGGAGATATTCCTCCGCGACCAGCGCGACTGCCGCCGCGTCAACGCCAACCGCTGGCGACACCGTCCCCTCCCCGAGAAATGCCTCGAAAGCTTCATGCGCCTCTTCGCCCCCATCCTCTGATAACACGCGCGAACCTGACCTGACGAATCCTGAACTAACCGCTATAAAATGAAACTGGCGCTGTGCCCGAGGGGCGCAGCGCCAGTTTTGTGTGGGGGGGAGGGTTACTTGATGATGACTTTGTCAATCTTGGTGCCCTGCTTGCGGATCACGGGAGTGCCTTTGGCGGGCGACTCAACGCGGATGCCCTGCAGGTTGAAGTATTCAACTGCGGCGTCGGCATCAGCAACGCCGGCCTCGATGGCCGAGTGGGCGCCGTTGAGCGAAACGATTTCCGAGGGGGCCGACTCGCCGTCGTTGTACATCGCTGTCACGAAGAACAGGCGGTCGTCGTCAGCGCGGGAGCCCGCGTCGGGGATGGCGATGCTGTTGACACTCTTGGGGAGGATTTCGGGGTTCACGCGACCCTTGCCGAGCTCGTAGACGTTATAGCCGTCGATGGTCAGCGGGTTGCCGTCGGCGAGGCAGAGGCAGTCGAGCCACAGAGCGTTGGGGTTGTAGGAAGTCATCTTCGACTTGAAGTGGATTGCCACGCGCTTGGCGGTGCCGGGAATGCCTTCGAACACCATCTCTTCCATATAGATGGGGTCGGTTGTGCCCGACGATGCCGCGGGAATCGAGATGCGCACGTCCTCGAAAATGGTGTTCAGGAGCTGGCCGGGGTTCGAGGGATTCAGCTCGGCATCGGAGTTGGTGTAGAGAATCTCGAAGTTGTTGATCACGCCAAACGAGAAGTTCTTGTAGCCGAGCATGAACGAGAGGGTGTAGGGGTGGGTGCCGTCGCCGTTGAGCGCGGGCGAAATCAGCCAGTCGTCCTGCTGCGCTCCCGATGGAACGGTGACGCAGAGCATGTTGGTGCCATCGAAGCCGTGCACGAGAGTGCGCCACGAAGAGCCTTCGGGAATCACGCCCACGTTCAATCCCGAACCGCTGGCGTTGTAAATCGACGAGTCGCCGGCGCGACCGTCGAGGTCAATAGCCTCCCAGCCGTTGAAGGGGCCCTGGAAGCCGGCGGCATACCCCTCGAAGTTGTCTTTGTAAACCTGGGGAGTGTAGGTGGGGTCAACCGAGTATTCCCACGACAGCTGGTTGGCGCCGTCGACAAACTCCACACCCACGCCGGTGACAACGGGATTCTCAGAGAAGCCGGTAGGCATGTCGGCGGTCGACGAGTTGTTGGCAGTGTCCTCGTCGCCCTCCATGGTAACCACGGCGGTGAAGGGGTAGCTTTCGGCATCGTGGGCCATCAGGGCATCGATGGCCGAAACACCTACGGGAAGAACTACCTTGCCCAGGGCCGGAACGTCGACAGTCGCGGGGAGGGTCACTTCAATACCCTCGGGAGCGGTCACAGCGATGCTATAGTCGGCGGCGGCAACGGGGAGCGCGCCATTGTTCTGCACCATGAGCGAGAGCTCGGAGGTGAGGCCGGCGGTCATAATGCCGTTGGGGGTGAGGAGAGCGGCAATGTCGGCACCCGCCATGTTGAAGATGCGCACATCGTCGATCACGATGTTGAAGCCGTAGGCCGAAACAGCCGTCAGGGCCACGCGGAACTGGGTAGTGCCGGCGGGAATAGCGCCCGAGAGGGGCACGATGTATGATTTCCAACCCGTAGGCGTTGAGCCGTTGGCAATCGAGCCATCTTCGACATCGGTCCACTCGCCGCCATCAACGGAAATCTGGACTTTCACAATGTCCTTTCCGGCAGGACAGTGATAGATGCTGAACTGCACTACGGGAGAGGTGGCCGACGCGGCGTCGATAGCCGCGGTGTAGAGTCGGGCCGAGTTGTCCTTCAGCGCGCGGTAGGCATGGTAGTAGAGCATGCCGCCGTCGCCGTCGAGGGGTTCGGGGTTAGGGCTGTCCTGGGCCGTGGCCACAGCTTCCCAGTCGAAACCGCCTGAAACGCGTTCGTTGGTCCAGAACGACGCGATAGTGGCGTTGGCGAAAGAGTCGGCGAGCGGAAGCGAGAGCAGCGCGTCCTGCGCGAAAGCGGGAGTCGCGAGCGCGAGCATCCCGAGAGCGAGGTACATTTGTTTCATATCGCAGTATAAATCAAAAGTTTAAAAGAAAAAATCGCGACATTGCCCCCAGTCATGCGGGCGGCAATGGCTAAGAAACAATGGCGCGCCGCAAAAACGGGTTGTACGGCGCGCCATCATTAGGTATATTAAAAATTACGATAATTGGATGCGGCTGTTAGTCGTGAACAGGACGGATCTGAATGCCGCCGCAACGGCTCCACGACTCAATGGTGTGTTTCGACGAGCTGATTTGCAGGGCGTTGGCACCGCCGTAGTTGCGGTGGCCGGCGGGATAGTAGGCAACGCCGTCGCTGGTCCAATAGTAGCCGGTGCTCTGGGTGCCGCGGGGATAGCTCTTATAGGTCATGAAGCCCGAGGCTTTCAGGAAAATCGAGTTTCCGTTGGGGCCGGTGACGGTGTAGCCTGAGCCGGTCCACTTCCAGGTGCACTTGTCGATGAGTTCCTGCATCTCGGCCTTGGTGGGGATGCGCCATCCGTCGCCCCAGAGGAACTTGGCGGCGTCGTACTCGGTGTTGGAAATGTCGTCGAGAATCTGCACCTCCTTAGGTTCGGGCCACTTGTTACCCCACTCCGATTCGGGGATTTCGAGGAACTTGTAGTTGTAGATGTGCGAGTAGTATTTCTCCACGAGCTCGCCCCAGCAGATGAAGTCGCCGTCGGTGGTCTGGCTCGAAGCGCCAAGGTTGTAGGGAGCCCACTTCACAGAGAGGCCGAGGTCAACCATCTCGCTTTCGGCGGGCACCTTCATGTTGCCGCCCACTTCGGGGGCCTTGGGGCCATAGACGGCGCGGATTGTGAAGCCAACGTCGGGATAGTCAACGCTGTTTTCGCCGCAGTCGCGGTGGGTTGCGGTGAAGTTTGCGCGGTAGTTGCGCACGTCGGCAGTAACGTCGGTCGTCGTTGCCTCGTTAGAGCTCCAGAAGAAGCAGGTGGTTTCGGTGTGGCTCAGGGTTTTGCCAACCATGTTGCCGGCAGCGGGGAGGAAAATGGTGTTGCCGTTGACTTTCGAGCGGCCCTGCGCGCCGGCAACGCCGTTGATCGAGGTCCAGGTCCAGTCGCAGTTGGTGATGAGCTCCATCCATTCAGCCTGCGAGGGCATGCGCCATTGCTCGCCCCACTTGATGTGGGCCACGTCGTAGCATGTGCCCGAGATGTCGGCGCCGAGTTTCAGGTATTTCTCCCACTCGTCGCAGTCCCAGTCGTTGTAGTCCCAGTACATCCACTTGTAGGTGTCCTCGTCGTAGCTCTCTTTGGGCTCGATTTCGCCGTAAGCGTAGTAGTTGCCATAATCTTCGGGAGCGGTCGCGCCCACGTTGTAGGTTGCCCAGGCCACAGAGAGGCCGAGGTCAACCATCTTCGAGACGGGTTCGATGGGGTTCTCGCCCTCGTCCTCGAAGGTGATTTTGTTAACGTCGGCAACCTTTTTCACTTCGGAGTTACCGTTGGCGTAGTGTATGCGCATAAGCTTTTCCTGAGCGCCGGCGGCAACGGTGCCGAGGGCGAGGAGCGAAAGCAGTGTAAGTTTTTTCATATCCTGTTAAAGCGATACTTTTGTTACGAAATTATTGATTTTGACGATGTAGACGCCCGAAGCCAATTCCGAGCGGCTGATGGTGTGGGTGCCCGAGGCCTTGGCCGCGGCCACCAGGGTGCCTGCCGTGTTGAAGATTTGGACCATGCTCCCGTCGGGGATGTTCCCGAAGGTCACCATGGAGCCGTTGACACTGACGGTGATTCCGGCAACAGCATCGGCCGCGGCGCTGTCGACGCCTGTCTTGCCAAGGAAATCGATCGACTCTACGTCGTCGATTTCGAAGTCAACGGGCTCGTCCTGCGCGGTGGTGATGTGGAGCTTCCCGGCCAAGAGGGCGACTTCGGGCTGCTTGTCGAGCACGAAGGTCGTTTCCGAGCCATCGACGTGGGTTACTCGCAGCGAAATTTGCGCGAACGCCGACACGGCTGACACCATCAACAAAGCAAGGAGTAGAAAAATTTTCCTCATCTGATCTGGTTAAAATTATAAATTGGTTTAAATATATTAACTTAAAATACGAAAGATAAGCTCTTGCGCATCATATACACTAATTTTGCCGATGCAAATATAATTTAATGCCCGCATATTTCCCACAGAATTGCATACTAAAATATATACATTATTCTTAATTTCTGTTAATACGCCGCTTTCCCTGGCATTTTGCCGCAAAAACGGCTGTAAAATCCGATTTTTGCCACCACACACTTGAAATCAGCGTCAGCATCTCGGCGCGGTTTATGCATCGGGGCTGCCCGGTAGGGGCAATTGACCTCGGCGAGGGCATTAGGGTTGGTTAACACCCCGGGGCGGTCACCTCTCCGGGGCAAAAAACGAGGGCGGCGTGCCTTCGCGACACGCCGCCCTGCGGGAGTTATTCATTTCGCCAACCGAATGATTCGGATGGAGGGAATGGACATTTTTAGCGTACAATCATCTTGCTCACCTTGCCGCCCTGCTTCTTGATCACGAGCTGACCGGCAGCGGGAGCCATCACTTTCTGACCCTGGAGGTTGAAGTACTCTACGGGAGCGTTGGCATCAGCAGCGGCGTCAGCCTCTACACCCTTGATCGCGTCGGTAGCACCAGTCTCAACGAGGAATTCGTCGGTATTGGCGGGAGAAGCCCAATCGTAGGAGTAAACGGTAGCCTGACCCTGGGCGTTCTGGCCGAAAGCGGCCATCACTGCAAGCAGGCCCGACATTGTTTTGTGCTCAATAATAGGCTGGCCGTTGCTGCCCTGGAACTGGAAGTCCTGTTCGAATGTAGTGGAAGGGAAGGTCAGCTTATTGTCAGCGAATGAGCCATAGATGGTTTGCTCAGCTTCGCCTTCGAGCACTACATGAGTTGACCCGTAGGCAATAAGTACATCCTCGCCAATATTGATAGTCAAACCAGTGAAGCAGAAGTCAACTTCGGCCTTCGTCGGATCGGCTATGTTATAATACAGATAATCCAAAGGCTGAGAGTAATCAAACACATCTTCGTAGGGGTATTCAGCATAGGGGGCGCGGAGGCGATATACGCCGGGAGTCTGCTCTGATTTTTCAACCTGGCAGGTTGTGGTATAAGACGACGGAAGTCCGAGGCTCTCAGGTGTCACAGAAGAACCATCCTTGAACTGAATAAGGCTCAAGAACGCGGGAATAATAACGTCGTTATACTTTGCGTAGCCATCAAGCACGAATTCAGCACCATCGTTAATTACATTAAGGAATCCGCCTTCAATTGCGATGCCCTGCTCATCGGGAGCACTGCCCACACCGAAAATCAGCGTGTAATAGCCGTCGGTATAATTCGAAACTTCGACATCAAACCATCCCTCTTTATCGGTGAACACGGCCATGTCAGGAGTCGGATCATTAATCTGGTCAACCATCGCGTTGAATTCTGCGTTAAGCGCGGCGGCCTCCAGCTTTCCGGGAAGAAGCTTTACCAAGCCGATAGCGTTGTCATTAAGCTGGTAATAGGCTTTATAATGGCCTGCTGTTTCGCCAGCGTTACGATAGAAGTAACCAGCCTGGGTGTCGATGTCGAAATCATAATTGAAGTATTCACCAGAAAGCTGGATATAGTCGTACCAATATTTGTTCTGCCCATTGCTATAGGCCAGAGCATACTTGATATACGCATCTTCATTGCAGCTGTAAATAGGCATGATGGTGAACTTGCCCGTCTGGGGATCGTAAACGGACGAGCCTTTCCATGAAGGAGCGACGGCCGGATCAATGCCAGGGGTTACGCTTGCGACTTTGGAAATCCAAGTATAATGGTCATAATAGTAGGCCTCGACAGGTATAGAATTCTCAGATCCGGGAGTTTCAGGCACGCCGATTTTCCAGCCAAGCGCGATACCTTCGTTAGCCAGCGTTTCAGGATTCGACGTGGTCACTTCGTAGGTGGTTGCACCGGTAGCGGCATCAGCAACCGGGGTCACAGTGAGCACAAGTTCAACACCCGGCATTGCCTCGCCTACTTCCTGAGCGGTAAAAGCGCCCCAATTAGCGACCTTAATCTGGAAATTTTCAGGATTACGGCTATTAACACGTTTTTGATAAGTGTAGGTTTTCTCAATACCGTCACCCTCGAAAAGGTTGTTGTATGTATATGTGAGAGTGCCTGCGTCTTCCCACGCGCCATAAGGATTGATGGCACGGCTCACAGCCTGCTGTGTAAGGTCTAAGTCAAGTGCAGGGCGAGTGATGCGTTTAGCATTCAGGATTGAGTATTCCTCCACGCCGTTCTTGGCTGAGACTGTATTAACTGTGCGAGTCTTGATTGTGTTCAGCTGCGCAACCTTCTTGGGCGCGAACGAACGGGCCGCAGTCTGCGGGGAGACAGCGGACGCACCAAACGCAGTGACGGCCACGAGGCCGAGCGCAGCAGCTTTAAGAGCGTAGTTTTGTTTCATAAAGCAAGTGTTATTAAATAAAACGATTAATAATTAGCAAAAATGTTAGGCGACAAAAATAAATTAAAAACCGCATTCAGGCAAGCAAAATGCAAGCAAACGCATAAAAATTCATCGCATCCTTGCGCAAACCCTTGGTTTTGGCTGTCCCCTATTGATATTGCCTGCAAATGTATGGCATTTTCTCCGATTGTCAAAGCATTTTCCCGAAAAAACGCGCCGCCCCTCGAAGCATCCGCAATTTTCAACCTGATTTCCACCTTGCATTTCAAGCTTCGCGACAGACAAAGAGCGCCCCGAAGCAAAAGTGCTTCGGAGCGCGTTTTTCAAATTCAATTGTAGGGGCTGGATGCCCTGGGTGGTTTATTTCGCGAACTTAGCCGTGTCGACGAGCTCGCCATCGACCGTGTA
>CAYTBH010000027.1:0-22747 GCA_964435935.1 uncultured Alistipes sp. | reverse complement strand
GAAAGCGTTTGACTCGGCAGCGGTCGAGAAGCCGGCATACTGACGCACGGTCCAGGGACGGATGGCATACATGCCGCTATACGGGCCGCGGAGGAAGGGGGGCAAACCGGCTACATAGTCGAGGTGCTCCATACCTTCGAGGTCTTCTTTTGTGTAAATGGGCTTGACGGGGATGAGTTCGGGGGTCAGCCAGTTTTCTCCCCCTTCGGGAGCCTTGACGGGAGCGCCGAAGGCATCGGCCGTGATATTTATGCTTTTGAAATCAGGTTTCATAGCTATGATTGTTTGCGGGGGTTACTTTTTGAGAAGGCGCGCGTTGAAGCCGCGGAGTGTTTCAAGAACGTTGCTCTTGACGTGGATGAAGTTCTCAATGCCGAGAGCCTTGAGGTCGTCGGCGCAGGCGGGAGCTCCGGCCACAACGAACTCGGCGCGGCCATCGAGCATCTTGAACGCCTCGGGAGCGAACTCGGCATACTCGTCGTCGCTCGAGCAGAGCACAACAACGTCAGCCTTGGCATCCATGGCGGCGTTGACGCCCTCTTCGACAGTCTTGAAACCGATATTGTCGATGATTTCGTAACCGGCGCAGCCGAAGAAGTTGGAAGAGAACTGGGCGCGGGCAAGACGCATCGCGAGGTTGCCGATGGTGAGCATGAACACCTTGGGACGGTTGGAAGCCGCCTCGGTTTCGAGACGGAGCAGTTCAAACGCGCTGCCCTGGCGGTTCATGTTGAGGGCGCGTGCGGGGTCGCCGGCGCAATTGCCGCCGCAGCCGCAGCTCTTAGCCTCGGTTTCGCCCTTGACCTCGGCCTCCTCGGTGGCAGCCGACGAACCGGCCTCGATTTTCTCGGCAGCCATTTCGTTGAAGTTGGGGAACTGGTTTGTGCCGAGCAGAATCTCCTTGCGGCGGGCCATATCCTCGTGGCGCTTCACGCCGGAGGCATTGACAGCTGCCTGAACGTCGCCATTGTTGACGCAGGCGAAGAAACCGCCCTTATCCTCGACTTCGAGGAAGAGCTTCCAGGCTTCCTGACCGATAGCCACGGTGAGGGTCTCAACATAGTAGGAACCGCCGGCGGGGTCGGCAACCTTGTCGAGGTGGCTCTCCTCTTTGAGAAGGAGCTGCTGGTTGCGGGCTATGCGCTCCGAGAATTCATCGGGAGTCTTGTAGGGGGTGTCGAAGGGAACGACGGTGATGGAGTCAACACCGGCGAGGGCAGCTGACATTGCCTCGGTCTGCGAACGGAGCAGGTTGACGTGCGCGTCGTAGAGGGTCTGGTTGAAGCGCGAAGTAATCGCGTGGCAGGCCATCTTGCAGTCGTCCTTGCTTTCGGGCTTGTATTGCTCGGCAATCTGCGCCCAAAGCATGCGGGCGGCGCGGAATTTGGCGAGCTCCATGAAGTAGTTCGAGGAAACGCCCATGTTGAACTTGACGCGGCGAGCCACTTCCGATGCCGGGCGACCAGCCTCGGTGAGGAGGGTCATCCATTCGGCACCCCAGGCCAGAGCGTAGCCAAGTTCCTGGAAGATGTAGGCACCGGCATTGTTGAACAGCACCGAGTCAACGGCGAGCACTTTCAGCCCGGGCACATCCTTCACGATGTCGAGCAGCTCGCAAGCCTCTTTGGCAATCGCGGCGCTGTCGACCTCAGCGCCGTGGCGGAAAGCGCGCTTGAGGGGATTATAGTCAATTGACCCGTTGAAAGTCTTTTCGGCCCCGCGCTCTTTGAGCACGGCGACAAGGGCTTTCGCGAGGTCAAGGGTTTTGCGTACGCAGCAGGTGAAGTTCACTTCAACCTTTTCGAGGTCGATTCCTTCAAGGAGGCGGGCCACATTTTCGGCAGTGGGCTCCTTAACTGTGAGGCCAAGCGAGTTCACGCCTTTCTGAAGCACGTCAAGGGCGACGGCGTTGGCCTCGGCGGGGTCGGTGGCAAGAATCTCCTGACGGGTGAGCCAGTGGTTGTTATCGCGGGTTCCGCGGACATAGGGATACTCGCCGGGGAGCGAGTCAGTGGTTTTCAGGTCGGCGATGTCGGAGCGACGGTACATCGGCTGCACCGAGAAGCCCTCGTTTGTGCGCCAAACCAGTTTCTTTTCAAACGGAACCCCTTTGAGGTCGGCATCGACCTTGGCTCGCCACTCCTCGTAGCTCACCGGCGGGAACTGTTCGAACAGTTTTTCCTTAATTTCTGCCATGATTTTGGTATAAAAGATTTGGTTATTTGTGTCACATGGTTAAAGATGGGAAGCGATATCTCGGCTCGTCCTTACGTTCGAGGTGAAGAGACGGCGTTTCCTAACGCAAAAGTAATTAAAAAACTCATACCGACCAAGCCCTAACCCCTAAAAATCACTTCATAACGCCGCGGCATTTACCGCATGAACGGCGGCGCCCAACCAGGCCGCGGCGGCAGAAACGGGACGGCGCCGCGGATAATAAATCAGGCGTTGTGCCGGGACCTACCCATACACAACGCCTGTTTTACTAATCGAGCTTGAGAACGGCGAGGAATGCTTTCTGAGGCACTTGCACCGAGCCTATCTGCTTCATTCGCTTCTTACCGGCTTTCTGCTTTTCAAGCAGCTTGCGTTTTCGCGAAACGTCGCCACCGTAACACTTGGCCGTCACGTCCTTGCGCACTGCCTTGATTGTTTCGCGGGCAATGATTTTGGCACCGATGGCCGCCTGGACGGCAATGTCAAACTGATGGCGGGGAATCAGCTCCTTGAGCTTCTCGCACATGCGGCGGCCAAACTGGACGGCATTGTCGGCATGGGTCAGGGTCGACAGCGCGTCGACACTTTCGCCATTCAGCAGAACATCGAGCTTCACCAGACGCGAGGGGCGGAAATCGTGGAGGTGATAGTCAAACGAAGCATAGCCCTTGGAGATTGATTTCAACTTATCGTAGAAATCAATCACGATTTCGCCGAGGGGAATGTCGAATGTCAGCTCCACGCGGTTGCCCGAAATGAATTCTTGCTTGATCAACTCACCGCGCTTGCTGAGGCACAGCGTCATAATCGGCCCGATAAAATCTGTGGTGGTGATAATCGACGAGCGGATATAGGGCTCTTCGATGTGGTCAATGAGCGTCACCTCGGGCAATCCCGACGGGTTGTGCACCTCAGTGACATTTCCTTTCTTGTCGTAAACCTTGTAGGAAACGTTAGGCACCGTGGTGATGACCTCCATATTGAATTCGCGGCTCAGGCGCTCCTGGATGATTTCCATGTGGAGCAGTCCGAGGAAGCCGCAACGGAAGCCGAAACCGAGCGCCATCGACGATTCTGGCTGGAAGGTGAGCGACGCGTCGTTGAGCTGCAGTTTTTCAAGCGACGAACGAAGGTTCTCAAAGTCTTCGGCTTCAATGGGATAGACTCCAGCAAACACCATCGGCTTCACCTCTTCGAATCCGGCAATGGCCGGCGCGGGGCGGTCGACGTGCGTGATTGTGTCGCCCACCTTCACCTCCTTCGAGCTCTTGATGCCTGAAATGATGTAACCCACGTTTCCAGCCGAGAGGGTCTTGCACGGCTGCAAATCGAGCTTGAGAATACCCACCTCGTCGGCGTGGTACTCCTTGCCCGTCGCTACAAACTTCACGAAATCATCTTTCGAGATTGTTCCGTTCTCGATTTTAAAATAGGCTATGATGCCTCGGAACGGGTTGAACACCGAGTCGAAAATCAGCGCCTGCAGCGGAGCCTCGGGATCGCCTTCGGGGGCCGGAACCCGATCTATGATGGCACGCAGAATCTCTGGAACCCCTTCGCCAGTCTTACCACTGGCCCTGATAATCTCCTCGCGCGAACAGCCAAGGAGGTCGACAATCTGGTCCTCAACCTCGTCGGGCTTCGCGCTTTCGAGGTCGACCTTGTTTATGACGGGGATAATCTCGAGGTTCGAGTCGATGGCCATATAGAGGTTTGAAATCGTCTGCGCCTGGATTCCCTGTGTGGCGTCCACGATGAGGAGCGCCCCCTCGCAAGCCGCGATCGAGCGCGACACCTCGTAGGAGAAGTCAACATGCCCCGGAGTGTCAATCAGGTTGAGGGCATAATGCTTGCCGTCCTGCTCGTAATCCATCTGGATGGCGTGGCTCTTGATGGTGATTCCGCGCTCGCGCTCGAGGTCCATGTCGTCGAGCACCTGAGCCTGCAAATCCTTTCCGGCCACGGTTTTGGTGTATTCAAGCAAGCGGTCGGCCAGGGTGCTTTTGCCATGGTCGATGTGGGCTATTATGCAGAAATTCCTGATGTTCTTCATGCGGGTAGTTCAAACTTTTACGCGAAGATACGAATTTAGTGCCGATTATTCAACAGTCACCGATTTGGCAAGGTTGCGCGGCATGTCGACGTTGCACCCTTTCTTGATGGCGATGTGATAGGCCAGCAGTTGCAGCGGTATGGAGGTGACGATGGCCGAAAGGCAGTCGGGCACCTGCGGAATCTCCAGAACGTGGTCGGCGATTTCGCGAATGGTTTCGTCGCCTTTGGTAATGATAGCTATCACGCTGCCGCCGCGGGCTTTCACCTGCTGGATGTTGGAAATGATTTTCTCGTGCATATCGTCGTCGGGAGCGATGACAACGGTGGGGAGTTCGCGGTCGATGAGTGCGATGGGGCCGTGCTTCATCTCTGCCGCCGGATAGCCTTCGGCATGGATGTAGCTGATTTCTTTGAGTTTGAGGGCCCCTTCGAGCGCCGACGGATAGTTGTAGCCGCGGCCGAGATAAAGGAAATTCTTGGCGTAGGTGTAGGTCGACGAAAGGCGTTCAATCTGTTCGTTGAGTTTCAGCGCCTTGGTAATCAGCGACGGTAGGTTTCTCAACCCTTTAATCACGTCGGCCTTCACATGCTTGTCGATAGTGCCCTTGATGGAACCGACGGCCAGCGCGAGCATGGCGAGCACCGTAACCTGGCCAGTGAACGCTTTTGTCGAGGCAACCCCGATTTCCGGCCCGACGTGGATGTATGTGCCGCTATCGGTGGCGCGGGCGATTGACGAACCGACCACGTTGCAAACACCATAAACGAACGCGCCGCAAGCCTTAGCCATCTGAATGGCGGCCAAAGTGTCGGCAGTCTCGCCCGACTGCGATATGGCTATCACGATGTCGCGCTCATCGAGAATAGGGTTGCTATAACGGAACTCGCTGGCGTACTCCACCTCTACCGGGATTCGCGAAATCTCCTGCAAGAGGCGCTTGCCTATGAGCCCCGCGTGCCACGAAGTGCCACAAGCCACAATCACGATGCGGCGGGCGTTGAGAAACTTCTCTTTGTTCTCAATCACGCCCGACAGCGTAACCTGCGAGCCTGAATTACCGATGCGGCCGCGCACGCAGTCGTTGATTGTGCGTGGCTGCTCGAAAATCTCTTTAAGCATGAAGTGGGGGTAGCCACCCTTCTCAAGCTCGCTCACCGACATACGCAATGTTTTGATGTCGATTGCCGACGGCTTGTTGTCAATCGTGATGATTTTCAAAGGCTCGTCGCGTTTGATGATGGCAATCTCATCGTCGTTGAGATAAACTACCTTATCGGTGTACTCAACAATGGGGGTCGCGTCGGAGGCAAGGAAGGTTTCCCCTTCACCAAGTCCGAGCACCAAGGGCGAACTTTTGCGGGCACCGATAATCGTGTCGGGGTTGTCGACATCGAGCACGGCGATGGCATAGGCGCCCACCACTTCGCGAAGCGCTTCGCGCACGGCATCGAGGGTCGAACATCCATTAGTATCCTTGATATATTCAATGAGTTGCACAAGCACCTCGGTGTCGGTTTCACTGCGAAAAACGCGCCCCTCGCGTTCGAGAGCCTCACGGAGCACGCCGTAGTTTTCAATCGTTCCGTTATGGACGAGGGCTATCCGGCCACCAGGCGCTACATGGGGGTGCGCGTTAATGTCGTTCGGTTCGCCATGGGTTGCCCAGCGCGTGTGGGCTATTCCTATTGAGCCGGAAGTGTTCTTGCTGTCGCAGAAGCGCTCCAGGTCGTCGACTTTTCCTTGTGTTTTATAGATGTTGAGTTGATCGTCGGGGGTAATCATCGCCACGCCGGCGCTGTCGTAACCGCGGTATTCAAGACGGTGCAAACCTTTAATCAGTACATCATAGGCTTTTCGATAGCCTATGTAACCTACAATTCCGCACATAGTTCCTTAGTGTTAAATAGCAAATAAGTAATTGGTGACGCAAAGTTACGAAAACCGCAGCAAAAAACAGCCCGCGCATACGAAAAAACCGTCACGCGGGCTGAATTCCGGCAAAAAAGCTGTCAATTAGTATATTCGCGAAAAGACGTGGCCGAAGCGTTCGCGGGCTGCTTTAGCAAGCTCGTCGCGATCGGCTGGATTTGCGATGGAGATGAGCAGTTTGGCGCGCTCGGCGAGCGACTTGCCGCGCAAATCCACGCGGCCATGCTCAGTGACCACGAAGTTGGTTTGGAACCGGGTGGTGACAACCCCGGCACCAGGCGTGAGCACAGGCTTGATTTTACCGACCCCCTTCGAGGTTACCGACGGCATAGCGAGCACCGACATTCCGCCCAAACTGCGCGACGCGCCGTAGACGAAATCGTGCTGGCCGCCGACTCCCGAGAAGATGCGTGTGCCGATGGAATCCGCGCATATTTGCCCTGTAAGGTCAATTTCAAGACACGAGTTAATTGAAACCACCTTCGGATTCTGCGCTATAATAAACGGGTCGTTGGTCCAAGCCACATCCCGGAACTCCATTTCGCGGTTGTGGTCCATAAGGTCGTAGAGACGTCGCGAGCCGAGCGCGAGGCAGGCTACCGACCGCCCCGGCGACACCTTTTTAAGTGAATTGTCAATTATGCCCTTTTCAATCAGCGGTAACACCCCGTCGGTCATAGCCTCGGTGTGAAGTCCGAGGTGCTTGTGGTCGCCGAGCGCTTGGAGCACCGCATTGGGGATACCCCCCACGCCGATTTGCAAAGTAGCCCCATCGGGGATGATTTCGGCAATAGCCTTACCGATAGCGATGTCGACCGGCCCCGGTTCGGGAGTAGGCACCTCGACCAGAGGGTCATCGACCATCACCGCCGCATCAATTTCCGAGACATGGAGCACTGGGTCGCCATAACTGAAAGGCATGTGTGGATTAATCTGCGCGATTACTTTTTTAGCACATTCCGTGGCAGATACAGCCAGGTCGGCTGAGACCCCATAGCTCACATTGCCGTTCTCATCGGGCATCGAGCAGTTGAGAAGCACAGCGTCGCATGGCCAGCTACCGTCGCGGAACAGCGAAGGCACCTCGCCAAGAAACATCGGGGTCGTGGTGCCGTACCCCTCCCCTATCCAGCGGCGCACGTTGTTGGATACGAAACATGTGTCGACTATGAACGAGTCCTTGTACTCAGGCTTGCAATAGGGAGCCTCGCGCCGCGAAACTGAGAAACCTGAATGCAACACCACGCCGCGCAACTCGTCGCCGCGGCGCGTCATGGCATCGACGAGGGTTTCGGGTATGGAAGTGCTGCCTTGAATATAAACATGGTCACCTGACTTTATCAGGCGCACGGCCTCGTCGGCCGACATCAGGTTGGGTATTTCTACGCTCATTTCTGGGGAAAAGACTAATTTACAATTGTGCGCCACTAATTCAAACTGCCGCCGTCTGGGGATGGTCGCGACGGAAGGCTTCGAGACGGCGCGCGAGGCGCTCGAAATCGCGCTCGGACGAGAGCATCGACACGCATACGCGCACACCCTGCTGACGGCTGCCGGTCGACGGCAGCGAAATGGTCGCGATTCCGTAGCGGAGGAGCTCGCTTTGCAGCGCGTCGCCGTTCATGCCCGGATATCCGGCGGTGAAGAAGAACCCGTCGGAAACAGGCTCGGCTCCGTCGTTGGCATACACGAGATGGAACCCATTGACATCAAACAGCGCTTTCGCCCTGTTGGCGCGGCGACCATATTCGCGACATTCGGCCACAAAATCAAGCTGGCCCTGGGTTGCTGCTCTGAGCATGGCAGCGAAAGCGTATTGCGCCGAGTGGGCGGTTCCCGACGATGCGCAATAGAGAACGCCATAAATATATGCGTCGAGGAACGAGGGCATCTCGTAGAACTGTTCGAAAAACTCATAGTGGCGGTCGGCGGTCTCCTCAGGCACGCAAACCATGGCTATGCGCTGGCCGGCGTAACTGAAAATCTTAGACGACGACACAAGAACTACGCAGTTGGATGTGTAGCGGGCAATCGTCGGCACGAAAGGCTCGCAATAGGGACAGCCGAAGCGTTGGCGGAAGTCCATACCCAGGTAGGCCAAATCCTCAACCACAATAATGTCGTGGCGGTCGGCTACGCGGGCTATAGCTTTATATTCTTCATCGGTGAAATTGGTCCAGGCCGGGTTGTTCGGGCAACTGTAAAGAATAGCAGTGACGTGACCCGAAGCGACGGCCTCCTCAAGGCGTGCTTCCAAAGCCTCGCCTCGGCAATCGTAAATGTCGACCGACTCCGACTCCAAGCCCAAAAGCTTCACCTGGTTGTGCTGCGCGGGAAATCCGGGGTCAAGAAACAGAATTGTGTCGCGTCCCGGAAGGCGTTGGCCCAGCAAAAGGAAAAGGGTGAACGTTGCCTGCATCGAACCGACAGTCGGCACAATGCAGCGGGGAGGGATGTTGATGTTGAGGAATGCTTTCAAAAAGTCGGAACCCGCCTCCTTCAATTGTGGAATTCCGGCAATGTTGGGATAGACACCGGCAACCCCCTTGACAAGCGCGTCGCGCTCGGCTTCGATACCGATGGCTTGAGGCGGAAGCCCTGGGTTTCCCATTTCGAGATGCACGAATGGCTCGCCGAGCTCGTTCTCAAGCCTGGAAGCGAGGGCAACAATCTGACGTATGGTAGCTGAGGCAATGTTGGAAATGTGCATCGCCGCAAGATGGTTCTGGAATATCTGCTCTGATACTGGATTCATAGTGACTCGTTCGAAACTTGATTGAATTAGTCGCCGCGCACTCAGCACTTCTCCGCACGGTCCATGCCTGCTCGGAAAGCCGCGATATTAGCGTCAACAATTTTCTCACCCTTGGCACAGAAAACCGCCCGGATGCCTTTCTCAATGGCATCGGCATGGATGCCCACAAACGGGGCGCATGCCCCGAGGAGCACCATATTAGAGGAGCGCGCGGTCGCTACATCCTTGGCCACAGCCTCCATATCAAATGCGACTGTGCCCGGAAGGTTTTCAAGCTCTTCAATGAGCTTTGCCTCTTCGGGATAATTTGGAATATTGACAAACGGCACAGTGCTGCTCACTACCCTTCCGTTAGGCGAAAGATATGGTAGATAGCGGAGAGCCTCCATCGGTTCGAGCGACACGATGAGGTCGGCGCCCCCAAGGGGTATGAGGTCGGAAGCAATAGGGTCAGAGCTGATTCTCAAGCACGACATGACATCGCCTCCGCGCTGACTCATTCCGTGAACTTCGGCCTGTTTCAAGTGAAGATTTTCAGCCAAAGCGGCAGACCCGAGTATTGTCGCAATCGACAAAATGCCTTGCCCTCCAACTCCGGCCAGAATTATATCTGTTTTCATTATTAGCGTAATCGCGGTTAAAGTTTAACGTTTGTTTCAAGGTCCCGATTAAGCATCGAACTATTCCCAAGGGATTTAACTGGAATAATTCGACAGAATTATTGTTTGGGTTGCTTTTCAGCAGCGTGGCGGCGCGCTGTCTGGATACATTCGCGACGCGCCACAATCACCGACAGACCGGGATGGTCGAACTCGCGTTTGAACATCGCCTTCATCTCGTCGACTTTCCTCGGGAGCGTGTCGATGGTCACAAGATGTGCCGGGTCGACACCGATTCCCAGGCAAATCTGCTCAATCTTGCCGGTTCCTTGTGAGTCCTGGCCGCCTGTCATACCTGTAGTGAGATTGTCGGAAATTATCACTGTAATCGGTGAATTTTCGTTCACGGCATCAAGCAGCCCGGTCATTCCGGAATGGGTGAATGTTGAATCGCCAATCACAGCCACCGCGGGATGCTGGCCGGCATCCGCGGCCCCCTTTGCCATTGTGATTGAAGCGCCCATATCGACTGTCGTGTCGATGGCGTTAAACGGAGCGAGCCATCCGAGTGTGTAGCAACCAATGTCGCCAAACACCTTGGCATTCTCATATTCCTCGAGCGCTCCATTAAGCGCCGCGTAGACGTCGCGGTGGGAGCACCCCTGGCATAGGGCCGGCGGACGCGGGGCCACCAACGGATGGGGCTCGGGAACCGGAGGAAGTGGAGCCACGGTGTCTGGAGCCAGGGCTCCGAGAGCCGACCGCACACTGTCGGGAGTTAGTTCACCCGTGCGGGGCAGATAGCCATCGAGCTTGCCGCGCACCTTATCGTTGGTGTCGAGGGCTCCTCTCAGCGCTTGCTCAATCACAGGTTGCCCCTCTTCGACAACGAGCACCTTCTCGCAGCCGTCAAAAAGGCGCGAAATTGTGGCGAGCGGAAGCGGGTATTGCGAAATCTTGACAATGGGGAACGGGCATCCGGCAGGATACGCCTCCATCACATAGTTGAAGGCGATTCCAGAAGCGAGGATGCCTAACGAATGGTCGCCACCGGCGATATAGCGGTTGAAGGGCGAATTTTCCGACTCCTCGACAACCTCGGGGCGGCGGGAAATCAACTCGGCATACCGCCGGCGCGAGTTACCGGGCATGAGGACCCACTGCGAGGGCTTGGCGGGATAGCGCAGGTCGTTTTCCGGGCGGTTCTCGTCATCGGCAGCAACCACTCCGCGGGAATGGGCCAGGCGGGTCACCATCCTGATCATCACCGGCAGCCCGAGCCTCTCGGACAGATCGAATCCGTAGGCTGCCATGTCGTATGCCTCCTGTTGCGAGGAGGGTTCGAGCGCGGGGAGCATCGCGAACTCGGCGTAGAAACGCGAGTCCTGCTCGTTTTGCGAGGAGTGCATCGAGGGGTCGTCGGCCGACACCACGAGCATGCCTCCGTTTGCCCCCGTCATCGCCGAATTGACAAACGGATCGGCGGCAACGTTCAGCCCTACATGCTTCATGGCCGCGAGCGAGCGCTTGCCGCAGAAACTCATGCCAAGCGCTTCTTCGACAGCTGTTTTCTCGTTTGTCGACCAGTGGGAGTGGATTTTACGGCTCCGGGCTTCGGGGTCGTTCTGTATGAATTCAAGAATCTCGGTCGAGGGGGTGCCGGGGTAGGCGTACGCGCCGGAAAGACCGGCACGGATGGCACCGAGCGCGAAAGCCTCGTCGCCGAGCAGCAGTTTTTTCGTTTTCATTCGAGGAAAATCTTTACGGGGCCATTTGGCCCATATATACGCGAATATACCAATTCTTATGCAAAAACCGAACCTTTCCCGATATGTTATGCAACATACCGCCCGGAACGGCCTTTTTGAGGCCGGCGGTTTGGATTTTCACCCCAATTTGGTTACCTTTGTGCTACCGCTGCGCCATCGCCGAGTGGCAACCAACTCGATTCAAAAACGAGATGATACTTCACAGCACCAACAAGACATCGCCCAAAGTAACACTGCCTGAGGCTGCCGCTTGCGGCATCGCGCCAGACGGAGGGCTCTATCTTCCCGACACTCTGCCGAAACTTCCCAAAGCGTTTTTCAACAACATCGCTGAAATGTCGCTTAAGGAAATCGCCTACGTCGTGGCCAACTCCCTGTTTGGTTCGATAGTTCCCTCAGGAGCATTGAAAAGGGTTGTTGATGAAGCGCTAAACTTCCCCATACCCCTTCGCGGGATAGCGCCCGACCGCTATGTGCTTGAGCTGTTTCACGGCCCTACCCACTCGTTCAAAGATGTTGGCAGCCGCTTCATGGCCCGGTTGCTTCCGCTTATTTCGGCCGATGACACCAAAGGACGCGACATCATTGTGGCGACTTCGGGCGACAGTGGAGGCGCTGTAGCCAACGGATTCCTCAAAGTCGCCGGGACGCGGGTGTTCGTGTTATTCCCCAAAGGGGGACTCACCCGCGAACAAGTGGCTTTGTTCGCTACGCTGCCAAACGTGGTAGCGATCGAGGTCGACGGGTCGTTTGACGATTGTCAGAATCTCGCAATTGAAGCGTTGCGGAACTCTGTCAGAAACCCTGGGAGTCGCCGACTCACTTCCGGCAACTCGATAAATCCGGCACGCCAGCTCCCATCCATAATATATTACTTCCACGCCTACGCTGCCGCCCTAAGAGAAAATCCAGAAACCGAAGGCATTGTTGTAAGTGTGCCGTGCGGAAATCTTGGGAATCTGTCGGCCGGCCTCATGGCGAAAAAGATGGGCCTTCCTGTTAAACGATTCATCGCCGCCAACAATGCCAATGACGAATTTGTTGAATTTCTGAGAACCGGAGGATTCAAACCGCGCAAAGCCCTCATGACGCTCGCCAGGGCTATGGATGTGGGCAACCCGTCGAACATAGCCCGCATTGTCGACCTATACGGCGGCTGCCTTGACAACCTGCGCAAAGATGTCGAGGGCATCTCCTTATCGGACGACGAAATCATCAGTACCATAGCCGACGTGCACAACCGCGACGGATACATCCTCGATCCACAGGGAGCAGCCGCCTACCGCGCGCTCGATCTCTCACTGCGCGAAGGCGAAACCGGCATAGCGCTTGAAAGCGCCGCGCCAGGCATGTTTGCCGACTCCATTGAACGAATACTCGGGGTGCGCCCGTCACTTCCCGACGGTGGTGAGCGCCACTCCGCGGCACGCTTGAGCAGGGTGATGAAAATCCCCGCCACCCAAAGCGCCCTTCAGAGAATAATTAACATACATCAACACAATTAAATAGATAAAAGATATGGCTAACATCCGCGACCTCAAGAAAGAAGTTAGATATGTTTGCGGCGACCTTGCCGCCGAGTGCCTCATGGCCCGCACATTCATTAAAGGTATCGACCGCGACCGCATGGAGGAAATCGTAGGCGAAATCGCCGCTCTCCAAGAGCTTGCCCTTAACCGCATCACCTTCAGCTTCGACAAAATCCCCTCTGATTTCGCCACCGGCAGCGAGTATCGCAAAGCACGCAGCGCATACTTCAAGAAGGCTTACAAATCTTTCCGCGAGAAGTTTGATGGCCACGTCAACGACATTGTTCGCAAAATGAACGCCGCGCTTCCCCAGGAAGTGAAGGACGCCAACAAAAAGGCGTAAAGAACTTAGCCACGAGCGAACGCGCTGACTAAGCGCATCCGTGATTTGATTCCTACCCCCTGCCCTGCCCCCGCCGGAAATGCCGGCGGAGAGCGGGAGCGGGAGGAAAAGTTTTGACCTATGAATATTTGCAAAAAGCTGCTCAGCATGGCCGGATGGAAGGTGAACCTCACTGTGCCCGACTATCCGAAGATGATTTACTGCGTGGCACCACATACCACCAACTGGGATTTTCTGCTTTGCGAACTTGCCATCCATTCCGTTGGGCGCACGGCAGGGTTCCTGATGAAATCGAGTTGGTTCTTTTTCCCTCTTGGCTACTTTTTCAAAGCGCTCGGAGGAATCCCCGTAGAGCGAAAACACAAAAAGCAGTCGCTCACGGAAATCATCATCGAAAAGTTTCGCACCGCGTCGACTTTGCGCATTGCCATCACCCCCGAAGGGACGCGAAAAGCGACCCGCGACTGGCACACCGGCTTTCTGCGCATCGCCTACGAGGCCAACATTCCCATTTGCCTGGCTGGACTCGACTTCCCCTCGAAAACAATTTCCGCGACGGAGATTTTTATTCCGACCGGGAACATGGAGGCCGACATGGCCGCCATCAAGAAGTACTACAGCGCGTTCACAGGAAAATATCCCGATCAATGTCTGACCGATTGACCACTCAGAAAACTCTTCCTGACGGAGCTCAGGATGAGCTGAAGTGCGCGGCTATTGCCCTCGACATTCATTGGGGCGATGTTTTCCAAAACCTCCGCGAAACAGAAGCTCTGGTGAAAGCCCTCCCCCGGGATACTGATGTGGCGGTGCTCCCCGAGCTATTCACCACAGCCTTTATCGCCGACCCGGCCATAATGGCAGAAAAGGCCGAAGAGAACGACGGGCCTACCCTATCGACTCTCAAGAGACTCGCCGCGAGCACGGGCATAGCCATTGCCGGCAGCTTCCTCTGCGCCGAAAATGGCGACTTCATGAACCGCGGATTCTTCGTCACCCCCTCAGGCGACGTCACCACTTACGACAAAAGACACCTTTTCTGCCTAAGCCCGGAATCCAAAATCTGCCGCGGCGGCACAGAGCAAGCCCCGGTGGTGAACTACAAGGGCTGGAACATCGCGTTGATTATTTGCTACGACCTGCGCTTCCCCGCATGGTGTCGCAACCAGCGCCAACGCTACGATATACTCCTTGTTCCCGCTAACTGGCCAAACGTAAGGGCATACGCGTGGCACCATCTTTTAATTGCCCGTGCCATTGAAAACCAAGCCATTGTAATTGGTGCCGATCGTGCCGGGGCTGACCACTACGGCGAATATGACGGGATGACCGAGATTTACGACGCAATGGGGAAACCCGAAGGAGAACACGCGGTTCTGAAACCGGAAAGCATGCCCGGCTTGGAGTGCGAAGTGGTTTATGCCTCAAACTCTCTGTCGCGACTTCGCAAGCTCCGGCAGTCCCTCCCATTTGGCGCCGACGCTGACCAATTCGCGTTTCAACTCTGAAGCTACCTTTAGCATTCGCGAGAATTCTGAAGGCAAAATTACAGCTAACGCACGCACACGCGTATGCGATAATGCGATAATCATAACGAAAAAGGCGCAGCCTCGACAATGTCGACACTGCGCCTGCTTATTTTTCAGAGCTTTGTAGAATTACATAGCTTCGATGCGCTTGAGATTCTCCTCGTCGTTGAGGTTGTAGTAGATTGAGCGGAGCACGCTGCGCGCGTCGGAGTTCTGGTCGTCAATCTTGTAGGCTTCCTCGATATAACCGCTGGCCTCGCGGAAGAGGGGGTCGATGCGGGTATCGCGGAGTTTTTTGTACTCTTCGTTGCTGAGGCCGCCACCTTCCTGTTCGTCGATAGCGCAAGCCTCCTGATAGAGGGTGTAACCGAGGCGGAAGAGGGCCTGGGCGTTCTGGGGATCGAGCTCGACAGCTTTCTTATAAGCGGCCTTCGCGTCGGCTGTCTTCTCCTCGGTTTCGAGAACGACACCCTTCACGAAGTAAAGCTGGGCGTTGTTGGGATCGGCGGTGAGATATTTGTCGATCATAGCGTCGGCAGCGGCAAAGTCCTTTTTGTCGAGGTAGTTGTTGATCATATAACCGATGTAGCGGCTATCCTCGGCACCATAAATGGGATAAGCTGCTTCGGCGATAGCGGCCATTTCGGCAGCGTTATTCATAGCTGAAGCGGCAGAGATGGCGTAGTCGAAGGCATTCTTCTTGGTGTAACCCATCGAGATGGCGTCCTTGAAGTTCTTCAGCGCGCCCTCGTTGTTTTGCAGCAGGGAGTTGCCGATACCCATGTTGAAAAGGATTTCACCATAAATCGAGTCGGGCTGGGCTTTCAGACCACCCTTTACGAGAATAGGGTTGGCACGATTGTCAACAAAAAGCGACCAAGCCTCAACAGCGCCGGCATAGTCCTCAGACTCCCAAAGGTAGAGGGCCGAGTTTGAGAAGTCGTTGTAGTGGCCTACGATGTTCTTGACAATGTCTTTGGAATATTTGGTTTTCACCTTGCCCTTGGGGTCAACAACGGTGTCGAGGGGGAGTGCCTTCATGAAATAGCCGTAGCCATCGATGAGGGCGTGTCCGAGGGCCTTCTTGTCGACGGGTTTACCCATCTGTGCCACAATCTGCTGGTTGTCGAAGAAATCGAAAGCACCCTTACCGGCCACAAACCAGGTGTAGGCCTGCTCGGCTGTTTCGGGATTGGTCATAGCGGGCTTAAGAGCCTCGATATTGCTGGGATAGTTCTCGGGAGCCGCTTTCATGGCACGTTCGGCATCCTTAACCACCTGCATCTGCCCGACGGCAGTGAGGGCCATTGTCAGGGAGATGCCCAGGAAACTGATTTTTTTCATAACTTTCGTTATATTATTAAGGTATTGGTTAGATAGTCATTCGTAATCATTCTTCATCGTCGTCAGACGCGTTGTCCTCCTGGATGAAATCATCGTCGTTCAGAAGCTCGTTGTCGGCATCCTCCTGTTCCTCGATGTCGATGGAATTGTCCGGGTCATCGGCCAAAACTTCGGGATTTTCAACAGCCTCAATCGCTTCTTCCTCGGGGTCGGTGTCCACGCAGCATACCGAAGCGATTTCGTCGCCGCGGGCCGAGAGGTTGATGATGCGCACGCCCTGGGTTGCACGGCCATAGATTCCGATGTCGGCCACGCGTACGCGGAGCGTGATGCCTGAGCGGTTGATGATGACAAGGTCGTTATCGTTAGTCACGCTCTTGATCGCCACGAGCTTGCCAGTCTTGTCGGTGATATTCATGGTCTTCACGCCCTTGCCGCCGCGGTTGGTGATGCGGTAGCCGTCGAGAAGCGAGCGCTTGCCATAGCCATTCTCAGAGATTACGAGCACGTCGCGGCCATCTGCAGGGTCCATGCAAATCATGCCAACGACTTCGTCGTCGGGACCGCTGAGGGTCATGCCGCGCACACCGGCGGTCACACGGCCCATCATGCGCACGGTGCTTTCGTTGAAGCGGATCGCGCGGCCTTCGCGGTTGGCCATGATGATTTCCTGGTTTCCGTCGGTGAGTTCGACACCAATCACCTGGTCGCCTTCGCGGATGATGATGGCCTTTTTACCCTTGATGTTAACGCGTGAGTATTCCGAGAGCGAAGTCTTCTTGATCACGCCGTTGCGGGTGGCGAACACAAGATTGTGCGAGGAGGTGAACTCTGCATCATCGAGATTCTTGCAACGAATGAAAGCGTTGACTGCATCGCCCGGCTCGATGTTGAGCAGGTTCTGGATGGCGCGGCCCTTGGTGTTTTTGGCACCTTCGGGAATCTCGTAGACTTTCATCTTATAAACCATGCCACGCTGTGTGAAGAAGAGGATGTTGTTGTGCATCGAGGCAGGATAGATATACTCGATGAAATCCTCCTCGCGGGTGTTGCTTCCGCGCGAGCCAACCCCGCCGCGGTTCTGCGCGCGGAATTCCGAGAGAGGTGTGCGCTTGATATAACCCATGTGCGAGATGGTAATAATCATCTCGTCGTCGGCATAGAAGTCTTCGGCGTTAAATTCGCCGGCGGTGTATTCGATGTCGGTTTTGCGAGCGTCGCCATACTTCTCTTTAACTTCAAGAAGCTCCTCCTTAATCACCTCGCGGCAAACTGTCTCGTCGGTGAGAATGAGGTTGAGGTGTTCGATGAGTTTCTGCAAGTCTTCGAACTGTGAGTGAAGTTTAGCTTGCTCCAGGCCGGTGAGCTGGCCGAGACGCATAGCCACGATGGCCTGAGTCTGCTTTTCGGAAAGACCGAAACGCTCGGAAAGGCGCTGGCGGGCCGTTTCCGTGTCGGGAGCATTGGTGATGATGTCGACCACCTCCTTGATGTGGTCCGAGGCTATGATGAGACCTTCGAGAATGTGGGCACGCTCCTGGGCCTTGTTGAGTTCGAACTTAGTGCGGCGAATCACCACCTCGTGGCGGTGCTCGACAAACGCCTTAACAATGTCGCGCAGATTGAGCAGCTTCGGGCGGCCATTGACCAGGGCAACATTGTTGACAGCGAAGGTGCTCTGCATGGGAGTCATCTTGTAGAGCTTGTTGAGCACCACGTTGGAATTGGCATCCTGGCGCAGCTTGATGACGATGCGCATACCTTTGTAGTCGCTTTCGTCATTGATGTCGGCTATGCCCTCGAGTTTCTTGTCGGTCACAAGCTCGGCTATATATTTAATAAGCTCAGCCTTGTTAACTCCGTAAGGAATCTCGGTGACGATGATGGTTTCGTGCTCCTTCTCCTGCTCGATGCTGGCCTTTGCGCGGATCACCACTCGGCCGCGGCCAGTTTCGTAGGCATCGCGAACGCCGGCGTAACCATAGATTGTGCCGCCGGTGGGGAAGTCGGGCGCCGGGATATACTTCATGAGGTCCGACACGGTGATTTCGGGGTTCTCAAGGAGAGCCACCGAGGCATCAATGGCTTCTGAGAGGTTGTGGGTCGGCATATTGGTAGCCATGCCGACGGCGATGCCCGACGCTCCGTTGACAAGGAGGTTGGGGATGCGCGTCGGGAGCACTACCGGCTCTTTGCGGCTGTTGTCGTAGGTGGGGACGAAGTCTACGGTTTCCGAGTCGATGTCGCGAAGCATCTCCTCGCCGATTTTTTGAAGGCGCACCTCGGTGTAACGCATAGCCGCGGGGCCGTCGCCGTCGATTGAGCCGAAGTTACCATGGCCGTCTACAAGCATTTCGCGCATGGACCACCACTGGGCCATTCGCACGATTGTGCCGTAGATTGAGGAGTCGCCATGAGGGTGGTATTTACCCATGACTTCACCCACGGCGTTGGCAGCTTTTTTGTGAGGGCGGTCAGAAGTGTTGCCCATCTCGTTCATTCCGAAAAGCACGCGTCGGTGGACAGGTTTCAGACCGTCGCGCACATCGGGGAGTGCTCGCGAGACAATGACCGACATCGAATAGTCGATGTAGGCCGATTTCATCTCGTTCTCGATATTAATCTTGATAATTCTATCGTCTTCCAGCATTGTAAGAATATATGTGAAACGATGAGGCTCAGCGACTTTAAGCGCATTTGAAGCACCAATGCCCGGATGGGGGCGCTCGCTTGCCGAAAATACGCACAAAGATACGAAAAAATCGTCAAACCACACTCATTTATAGAAGCAAGAAAATAGCCCGGCGGTGCGTTTAATCTTTTTTAATGATTCCCCGCGACGGGGCGCATAATCTTGGCACGTTATTTGCCGTTATTGAATAACATCCGAGAGAGGGCTCAACAAAATGGCCGTTGAAGTGTTAATAAAGATGTACGATTGTCAAAAACCTGGCGCCTTTCCGCCATGCGGCACTCGAACGGCCCACCCGAGGGCACCTCTCTCCACTCCCCATCCGGCGAATCGCGCCTCACCGACGCGGCCAATGACAGCCAAACCTGAAGCCGCGATTTCGTATCAGGAAACGAAATTAAACCCTTTCAAGATTTTCCACGAAAGAAGAAAAGCAAACCAAAAGCATGGAAATCAATTTTTCAAACGACCTCAAATCTGTTCTGGAGAGCAGCCGCAACGAGGCTGTGCGCCACAACAACAACGTCATAACCCCGGAGCACCTCTTCCTGGCGCTCATGGGCGACACCGGCTCGCGGGTGTTCTCCCTGATGGAGAAAGCCTCGCGGGGTGCCTCGGTGTTCCAACTGCGCCAGCAGCTCGACGACTCGCTCTATGATTCAACCACCCCTCTGGCGACAAGCGACGTGGCGGTGAGCGACCTCGCCAACCGCCTCGTGAAGCTCTCCGTGCTCGAAGCGCGCATGCTCCGTTCAGAGGTTGTTGACACAGAGCACCTTCTGCTCGCCATTCTGCACAATCCAGAAATACAAAATATGAAGTTCATAATCCCATTCCGGCAGGCTGGAATCGACTATCAGTCGATGCTTCAGCTCCTCAGCAATGTCGCCGACTCGCCTCAGGCCGGGGCCGGCTACACCGACGAGGAGGACGACGATGACGAGGCTCCCGCTTCGTCGGGCGGCTCGCAGCAGAACCGCCAGCAGGATTCCGACAGCCGCGGACGCACCACCAATGTCCGCGGACGCGCCTCGAACGACACCCCCACCCTCGACAAGTTCGGCATCGACATGACCCGAGCCGCTGAAGACGGGCGCCTCGACCCCGTCGTCGGGCGCGAAGTCGAAATCGAACGCCTCGCGCAGGTGCTGAGCCGTCGCAAGAAGAACAACCCGGTGCTCATCGGCGAACCCGGCGTGGGCAAGTCGGCCATCGTCGAGGGGCTCGCGCTTCGCATCGTGCAGCGCAAAGTGCCCCGCATCCTCTTCGACAAGAGGGTCGTGTCGCTCGACATGGCATCGATCGTGGCCGGCACAAAATACCGCGGCCAGTTTGAAGAGCGCATCAAGGGCATCCTCACCGAGCTTTCCAAGAATCCCGATGTGATTCTGTTCATCGACGAGCTCCACACCATAGTCGGAGCGGGCAACGCGGCCGGAACCATGGACGCGGCCAACCTGCTCAAACCGGCGCTGGCACGCGGCGAAATCCAGTGCATCGGAGCGACAACACTCGACGAGTATCGCAAGAATATCGAAAAGGACGGCGCGCTTGAACGTCGATTCCAAAAGGTGATGGTCGAACCGACAACGCCCGAGGAAACCCTGCAAATACTCAATAACATTAAGGAAAAATACCAGGCGCACCACAACGTCAACTACACCGACGACGCGCTGCTGGCTTGCGTGAACCTCACCGAGCGCTATCTCAGCGACCGTAACTTCCCCGACAAAGCCATCGACGCTTTGGACGAGGCCGGTTCGCGCGCCCACATCACCAACATCGCGGTGCCAGAAGAGATTGAGAAGCTCGAAGAGGAAATCCTCCGCGCCGGAGCCGACAAGCTCGCCGCCGCCCAGGCCCAGGACTTTGAAAAGGCAGCCTCGTTCCGCGACAAGGAGCAAAACCTCAAAGAGCGCCTCGCCAAGGCCAACGAGGAGTGGGAGAAGCAGCTTTTGGCCGACCGCGTAACGGTCGATGAGGAGAAAGTGGCAGAAGTGGTGGCCATGATGACCGGCGTTCCCGTGCAGCGCATAGCCCAAGCCGAAGGAAGCCGTCTTCGCGAAATGGCCCCGCGCCTCAAGAAGGATATCATCGGCCAGGACGCGGCCATCGACAAAATCGTCAAGGCCATCCAGCGCAACCGCGTGGGCCTCAAAGACCCCAACAAGCCGATCGGCACATTCATGTTCCTCGGCCCCACGGGTGTCGGCAAAACCCACCTTGCCAAGAAGCTGGCAGAATATCTCTTCGACTCGGCCGACACGCTCATCCGCATCGACATGAGCGAGTACATGGAGAAGTTCACCGTGTCGCGTCTTGTCGGAGCGCCTCCGGGATACGTCGGTTATGAGGAGGGCGGCCAGCTCACCGAGAAAGTGCGTCGCCGCCCCTACTCCGTAGTGCTGCTCGACGAAATCGAGAAAGCCCACCCCGACGTGTTCAACCTGCTGTTGCAGGTGCTCGACGAAGGCCGGCTGACTGACAGCCTTGGCCGCCGCGTAGACTTCAAGAACACGCTCATCATCATGACCTCCAACATCGGTACCCGCCAGTTGAAGGACTTCGGGTCGGGCGTCGGCTTCTCTACTCGCGAAAACGAGGCCGAGCACTCGCAATCAGTAATTCAGAAGGCCCTCAACAAGGCATTCGCTCCCGAGTTCCTCAACCGCATCGACGACATCGTGATGTTCGACCAGCTTTCGAAAGAGGCAATCTTCAAGATTATCGACATCGAGCTCCGCGGATTCCGCAAGCGCATCGACGCACTCGGGCTCAACCTCGAAATTGCCGACGACGCGAAAGACTTCATCGCTGAAAAGGGCTACGACAAGCAGTTTGGCGCCCGCCCGCTGAAGCGTGCCATCCAGAAGTATCTCGAAGACCCCCTGGCCGAGCTCATCATCAACTCGGAGGCAGCCGCCGGCGACACCATAACTATCGGATTTGACAAAGAAAAATCCGAAATCACCACGGCTGTCGTCAAGGGCAAGCCGGCCGTAACCGGCGCTGACACTGACACCGCGGAAGCTGACAAGCAGTAAATTTGTCAGTGACGAGTCAGCCGCGCAGCATATTTTTAACGAACTTTATTACGAAAATGCCAGTCAACCCGACTGGCATTTTTTTTGCAGTTTGTTATATATGCGGAGCGCGAGCTCCATCTACTCGAATTTTACAACTAAACTATATAAGATATGTCACAGACAAAAGGAACTATCGGCGTAACAACCGAGAACATTTTCCCCGTCATCAAGAAATTTCTCTACAGCGACCACGAAATCTTCCTGCGCGAACTGGTTTCAAACGCCGTGGATGCTACTCAAAAACTGAAAACACTCTCGTCGTTCGGCGAATTCAAGGGCGACCTCTCGGATATGAACGTCCGCGTGACCATCGACAAGGAAGCCGGCACCCTCACTGTCTCGGACCACGGCATCGGAATGACCGCCGAGGATATTGACAAATACATCAATCAGATTGCCTTCTCCGGCGCGGAAGAGTTTCTGGAAAAATACAAGGATAACGCTAACTCAATCATCGGCCACTTCGGCCTCGGCTTCTATTCGGCATTCATGGTTGCCGACAAGGTTGAAATCCGCTCGCTGAGCTATAAGGATGGCGCTGAGGCAGTGCGCTGGGAGTGCGACGGCTCGCCTGAGTATACAATGGAGCCCACCGAAAAGAGCGAGCGAGGCACCGACATTATTCTCCACATCGATGCCGACAACAAGGAGTTCCTCGACCAGAACAGAATCGACCAGTTGCTCAAAAAATATTGCCGCTTCCTCCCCGTGCCCGTCATTTCGGGCAAAGAGCAGGAATGGAAGGACGGCAAGATGGTCGACACCGACCGCGACAAAATTATCAACATCACCGAGCCCACCTGGACTAAGAAGCCGGCAGCACTCACCGACCAGGACTACCGCGACTTCTACCACGAGCTCTATCCCGGTCAGGAAGATCCCCTCTTCTGGATTCACCT
>CAYTBH010000026.1:6310-24034 GCA_964435935.1 uncultured Alistipes sp. | reverse complement strand
CGTCGGCCATGTTGAGCACTCGCTCAACCTCGCCGCCGAAGTCGGCGTGTCCCGGGGTGTCGATGATGTTGATTTTTGTATCTTTATAGTTGATTGAAACGTTTTTCGAGAGGATTGTGATGCCTCGTTCGCGTTCGAGGTCGTTGTTGTCGAGAATTAGTTCGCCGGTGTTCTGATTCTCGCGAAAAAGGTTGCCGGCCAAAAGCATCTTGTCGACCAGTGTGGTTTTTCCGTGGTCCACATGGGCGATGATTGCGATGTTGCGGATGTTTTGCATCTTGCTGTAGTTCTTAAATCTTCTTTTTCAAGGTGCAAAGTTAATCATTATTCGCGAAATAACCCGCACCCCCGCGAAAAACTCTGAAAACCATAAACAAAATAACATCCCCGCTCGGGGGGAGCGGGGATGGCGGTATGGGGTGTGGCGGCAGTGGTGCCGCGGTCGGGCGGGAGGTTACTTAGAGTGACGGGGTGATTTCACGAAGAACTTGCGGGTGGGGCCGAATTTGGGGGTCTCGACAACGCTCACAGAGCGCGAGTCTACATCTTGGTAGTACCAGGAGTAGGAGTAGTAACCGATGCGTTCCATCGAGATAGCGCCGACACTGTTGAGGGAGTATGTCACGCTGGAGGAGCGGGTGTAACCATCGTCGTCAGTTTCTTCGAAGGCTACAGGAAGCTGTTTGGGACCATTGCCGAAAAGGCCGCAAGCTGCCAGAACTTCCCATTCGGTGTCTCCGTTGAGAATGTGCGAGATGGCAAACGGGTTCTGGCGATAGGTGTTGGCGGTTGAGGAATAGTCAACTTCGTAATTCTCGACAAAGGTTTCCTTGTAGCGGCCAGAAATCTCAGTGATTTGGCAGACAGCCTTCACCATGTTGCCGTTCTGCCATGTGAACTTGGTAGTGCTGTTTTCAGAGTATTTCATTGTGGTGCCTTCAGAGAAGTCCTTCTCGGTCTCGCTCATCTTTGTGATCGCAGAGGTCAGGTTGCCGCTGCCGTTGTATGAGAAGGTGATGGAACCGCTACCTTTATACTGGTACTTGTCGCCACCATCTTGTTCGATATAGTCCCATGATGATGCGAGCGAGGTGATATAGCCCTTATCGTTGAACTTCACTGTATAACGGCTCTCCTCATCGTCGAATCCGACAGACTCGATGGTTCCCTTGGTGTAATTGATTTCCAATGCTTCGCTGCCATTCGAAACGCTTGTAACGCGTCCCTTGGAATCGTAGTGGAACGAATAGCCGGCAACCGACGAGAGGCGTTGGCCCTCGATTTCGAGCACGCCGCCAGTGCCGTCGCCACCTTTGTCATTGTCATCGTCATCGTCGCCACACGAAGTGAGCGCGGGCACCATAATGGCGCAGAGTGCCATGGCACCCAAAAGTCTGAAAGTTTTCATTGAATGAAATGTGAAATTAGAAATATGTGTACTTTATTGATTGGCAATTGGGTTCCCCGCCGGCACACGATGAGCCGGCGGGGTGAATAGATTATTTATAGAGGAAGCGGCGTATTGAGTGCTTGGGCGTTTTCTCGAACTCTTCGGGCTTGATTTCAATCTCGGCCACGCGGGCGTAGGACGGGAGCTGTTTGTTAAGTTCGGGAAGCGAATCGATGATTTTGGCCTCGCCGGCATCGCTCGTCAATCCGGCCTTTTTGATGGCTTCGTAGTCAGGGTGCACGAGCGCCACAATGCGGCCGCCGCGGTCCACGACCACCGACTCGGCCACCAGAGGATGACGGTTGAACACCAGTTCGATCTCTTCGGGGTAGACATTCTGCCCCGAGGAAGTGAGAATCATGTTTTTATCGCGTCCGCGGATGTAAATGTACCCGTCGGCGTCGATAGTGCAGATATCCCCCGTTCTGAGCCATCCGTCGGGGCAAAGGGCCTCCTCGGTGGCTTCGGGGTTCTTGTAATAGCCCATCATCACATTATCGCCTTTGACAAAAAGCACGCCGGGCACATTGAAACGGTCGTCGGAAAGGATGCGGGCCTCCATGCGGTCGGTCAGGCGGCCACACGAGCGCGGGCGCGAAGTGGCCCACCATTCGTAGGTAATCAGCGGGGCGCACTCGGTCATGCCATAGCCCACGGTGAAGGGGAAGCGGATTTTGCGCAGGAAGTCTTCAACATCGGGCGACAGAGCCGCTCCGCCGAGGATGAGTTGCCGCAACTCGCCGCCAAAAGCGTCGAGAAGCTGCTTGCGCACCTTTCCGAAAACAATCTTATTGAGCACCGGCACAGCCATCATGAAGCGCGCTGCCGGCTTTTTGAGCGCCGGGAACACCTTGCTTCTTACGATTTTTTCCATCACCAGAGGCACCGTGATGACCAATTTCGGCTTGCAGGCAGCAAAGGCCTTCAACACCACGTTGGGCGAAGGAACGCGCCCGAGGAAGGTGATGTGGCAACCGCGGCAGAATGGGAAAAGGAACTCGAAGACGAGACCGTACATGTGGGCGAGCGGGAGCATGCTCACCATGGCATCGCCAGGCTTCAGGAAGTCGATGCGGTCGAGGCCGAACTTCACATTGCTCCAAAGGTTCTTGTAGCTCAGCATGACACCTTTCGGGTTGCCTGTCGAGCCGGAGGTGTAGTTAATCAGAGCCATATCCCCCGGTTCGGGAGTGTGGCAGGCAACGGCCTCGGGAGTGAGCCCGTTGGGGAAGCGCTCGTCAAAAGCCTTGTCGATCTCGCGGGCCACGTCAACCAGCTCATGGTTGCGGGCATAAACAACCTCAAAGTCGGGGAGCAGAATCTCTGCCTCCAGGTTAGGTATATTCGCATGGTTGATTTTGTCAGAGATAGCCTTTTCTGTGAAGAGCACTCTCGCCTCGGAATGGCTCACAAGGGTTTCGACGCTGTCGGGGTGGAACTCATGGAGCAGAGGCACAACCACGGCTCCGTACGACACGCCGGCAAGGAAGGTGGCGGCCCAGGCAGCAGAGTTTTTCGCGCAAAGGGCCACGCGGTCGCCCGGCTCGATGCCGAGCGTACGGAACAGGATGCGCACTTTGGCGATATAGCAGGCGACATCCTTATATTTATATGTCTCACCTTGGAAATCTGAAAGTGCCGGCAGCTCCCAATTGGTGCGAATGCTGTCGATAATGGCGGGTATAAGCTGTGATGAGTTCATTCGTTAAGATTCTTTAATGGGTAAACACCTAAACTTGTAACAAAATATTGCTTACTTTGTCGGCGCTAACCCACGATATTTTTGGCCCAAAAGCCAAATATGTCGCAAATTTAATACTTTTTAAGTTCACGAAAGAATGACTTCACGAATTTTAACCATCGCAACCGGCCTGCTCATGGCGGCATGCTCCGGCGCCAACGCTGCCCAGGGCGACGCCGGCTACAAAGTCAAAGTGCAACTGCCCGAAGAGGACAACGAGATGCTCGCTTTCCTCGTTAACTACGACACCAACGCGAAAATCGACTCAGTCATGGTCGAGGACAACGTGGCTGTCTTCACCGGGACGGTTGCCGAGCCGGTGGTGGCCCGCGTGATAGTCGACGGCCAACGCCGCGGCACATTCATTCTCGAAAACACCGAGATGGAGATTGGCCGCGACAAGGAGGCGTCGTCGCCGCTAAACGATGCGCTCAACGACTTCTACCACCAGGTCGACAGCCTCTCGTCCGAAGCAAAGACTCTCGCCAACGACTCGGCTGGAATAGCAAAAATGAACGAATTGCAGCAACGCTACACCGCGCTCAGCGACTCGGTGATGAAAGCTAATGGCGACAACCTCGTGGGCTACCTTCTTTTCATAGACTCGGCGTGGGAACTGAGCCTCGACCAGCTCAAAGCGGAACTTGAAAAACGCCCGGCACTCAAAAAATACACCCGCGTGCAGAATCTGCTCAAAAGCGCCGAAGCGAAAGAGATGACCACCCCGGGACATAAGTTCATCGATTTCACCATCACCAACGACACCGTCAGCCAAAGCCTTTCAGACTATGTCGGCAAAGGGAAGCCGGTTCTCGTTGACTTCTGGGCGTCGTGGTGCGGTCCGTGCATTCGCGAAACGCAAGTCATAAAGAAGATTCTGAAGGAGTTCGGCCCTCAGGGACTCGAAGTGCTCGGCGTGGCCGTGTGGGACGAACCGCAGAACACCCTCCGCGCCATTGAGCAGCACCAGCTTCAGTGGCCGCAAATCATCAACGCGCAGTCGGTTCCCACCGACCTCTACGGCATCCCGGCGATTCCCTGCCTGATACTTTTCGGACCCGACGGCACAATCATTAGCCGCGACGCCCGAGGCGACGAGCTGGTTGAGATCATACGCCAAAACCTATCCGGCGCAACACCCACGGAGTGACGGCAACAGAAACCATCACGCCGGCCACATCGGCAAGGAAGTCGAGCGCTTCGGCGCTCCGGCCCTCCCTCATCGCCTCCTGAAGCAGTTCGACAGCGCCGCCGAACACCACGCAAAATCCCGCCATAAGCACGCAAGTAGCGATGCCGAGGCGGGATTTTTCTTTACCGCCCCTGCGAAAGCGCGCCAGGCTCAAATCGAAAGCCAATGCGAAATAGAGCCCACCGAACATGCAGGCGTGCCCCAGCTTATCAATCCCCTCGAAAGCGGGGAACGCCCCTGAAGGGAGCGGGTCGCGGGCCAGGGTGAGCCACAGGATGGCCACTATAACCGCGGCAGAAAAAAGCCACGCGGGGATATACTTATAGAACTTCACGATACACCGAGAGCTGCGTTGGAAACATACGGCGCGAAGTTAGTCATAATCCCACATCCCCGCAAAGGAAACCACGCTCAAAAGCTATGTTGCAAAACATGGAAAATATTCGGCATAAAAATGTGTATTCAACCGATTTATAACGTATATTTGCATTGTTTCACCTTAAATACCAATCACCATGATTATCGGAGTTCCCAAAGAAATTAAAAATAACGAGAACCGCGTAGCAGTGACCCCGGCGGGTGCCAAGGAACTGGTTGCCCACGGCCACACGGTTTATGTACAGCACACAGCCGGAGAGGGCTCGGGATTTGCCGACGCCGAATACGAGGCCGCCGGTGCGAAAATCCTTCCCACCATCGAGGAGGTATACGCCATCGCCGAGATGATAATCAAGGTAAAGGAACCTATCAAGCAGGAATATCCCCTCATACGCCGCAACCAGGTTGTGTTCACATATTTCCATTTCGCATGCGACCGCGAACTCACCGATGCCATGATTAAGTCGGGGGCGGTCTGCATCGCCTACGAAACCGTGCGCCTCAGCGACGGCTCGCTCCCGCTGCTCGTCCCCATGAGCGAGGTTGCAGGCCGCATGTCGGTTCAGGAGGGAGCCCGCTTCCTCGAAAAGCCACAGGGTGGCCGCGGAGTGCTTCTCGGCGGCGTGCCGGGCGTGAAGCCCGCTAAGGTGCTGATTCTCGGTGCCGGTGTGGTGGGCCGCAACGCCGCCCTCATGGCTGCCGGCCTGGGCGCCGACGTGACCATCACCGACATCTCGCTCCCCACGCTTCGCCGCGTGGCCGACACGATGCCCAAAAACGTCAAAACGCTCTTCTCCTCGCGCCATAACATCGAGATGGAGCTGCCGACAACCGACCTCGTCATAGGCTCGGTGCTCATTCCAGGCGCGAAAGCTCCCAAACTCGTCACCCGCGACATGCTCAAGCTGATGCGCCCCGGAACACTCCTTGTCGACGTCGCAATCGACCAGGGCGGCTGCTTCGAAACCTCCACTCCGACCACCCATACCGACCCGACGTACACTCTCGACGGCATCGTTCACTATGCGGTGGCCAACATCCCCGGCGCCGTGCCCTTCACCTCGACCCTCGCGCTCACCAACGCCACCCTACCCTACGCGCTCGCTTTGGCCGACAAAGGCTGGTGTCGCGCCTGCCTCGACGACAAGGCGCTCGAGCAGGGGCTCAACATCGTTGAGGGCCGCATCGTCTACCCGGCTGTAGCGGAAGCCTTCGACCTCCCCTGCCACAAATTCAACGCTTGACAAAAAGACATGATTCGGGCCCCAGGCCCGCTAATATGCCGTGAAAAATTGGTTTTTCACGGCATATTTTGGTTATCTGCACAAAATATAGTACCTTTGTAACTTAATATGCCCTCAAATAACCAATCATACGCATATTGCAATCTTTGGATATTGACAGATATTGACATCAGATGAATACCCTACGATACTTTCGCAGATCATTACTCTCCACTGCGATTTTGGCAAGCTGCGCTGCCGCAAGCGCTATGCCAGCGAAGCGCACAATCACCCAAGTCCCTGACGGAAAGGGTGGAACAATCTCCATCAGAATGATCGGTGACGAGAATTTCCATTACTTTGTCAACGAAGCCGACGGCACGCTGCTCACCCGCGACGGCGACACATTCGTCCCGGCTGACATCGCGCCCGACGGAACCATACACGCATCCGGCACTCCGGTGAAAGCGGCCCTCAGAAAAGGCGCCCTCGACGCCAGGCGCGCCAAAGCCCCCAACAAGGTAGCCGGCGTGGTCGAAGGCACCACCTTTCCGGCCCGTGGCGAGCAACGAGCAGTCGTAATCCTCGCGCAATACCAGGATGTGAAATTCAACCTCCCCGACCCGCAGGACTATTTCACCCGCATGCTTAACCAGGAAGGGTTCTCTGACTACCACGCCACAGGAAGCGCGAGAGACTGGTTCATTCACTCGTCAAACGGCATCTTTCAGCCGACTTTCGATGTTTTCGGGCCGGTGACATTGCAGAAAAACCGCGAGTTCTACGGCGGTAACGACGCTTTCGATCAGGACAATGCCCCTCAGAAGATGGCGATAGAGGGGTGCCGTCAGCTCAATCCCGACGTTGATTTCAGCAAATATGACTGCGACGGCGACGGTGTGATCGACAATGTTTTCGTTGTTTACGCCGGGCGCGGCGAAGCCTCCGGCGGCCCGGCCGAAAGCGTCTGGCCCCACGCGTGGAAAATCAGCTCTGCCGAACCAGGCTCAGCCTACACGTTCGACGGAGTTAAGCTCGACCGCTACGCCTGCGTCAACGAATGGGAACTTTCAGACCAGGGTTATGGCTACCGCCCGGCGGGAATCGGCTCGTTCATACACGAGTTTTCCCACGTCATGGGTCTCCCCGACCTTTACTCCACCCAGTATGCCGAAGGCACCTTCACGGCTGGAGCATGGTCGGCCATGGACTATGGTTCATACAGCAATGACTGCTGCACGCCCCCTCAGTATTCTGCATGGGAGCGCTCAGCCCTCGGCTATTCCGAGCCCGAGCCCCTGCAAGGCAAGGGCAACATCGCCCTCCGCCCCCTGGAACAGGGCGATGCTTACATCATCCCCACAGAGAAAGAAAACGAATTCTTCATTATCGAAAACAGGCAGCAGTCGGGTTGGGACAGCTATATTCCCGGCCACGGAATGCTTGTCTGGCACATTGACTACGACGCCGACATTTGGCGCCGTAACGCCCTCAACAACGACCCGACCCACAATTGTGTGGACATAATCGAGGCCGACGGCACCCGCGACGAGAAATCGCGCGGCGGCGACTGCTTCCCCGGCGATGCCGGCGTCACGGCACTGGGTGCGTCGACTACTCCCGCTCTTGCAAGCTGGGCCGGGACTGACACCGGCTTCACTCTGACCGACATAACCGAGCGGGCCGACGGCACAATCGCCTTTAGGCTCAATGGCGGAGCTGCCGACATACAATGCCCCGTCGGACTGACTGCGACCGATATTCTCGCCGGAGGCTTCACCGCCCGCTGGGAGGAAGTCGACGGCGCGAAAGGATACGCCGTAAGACTTTACACCCACGAAGCGGAAGAAGCCCCGGAGCTCATTGAATGCTACAATGTCGGAACCTCCAACTCCCTGAAAATTGAAGGCCTTACCCCCTCGACCGACTATTCGTTCACAGTGACAGCCGACGATGGCTTCTTTGGAAGCATTGAATCAGAACCCGTCTCCTTGCGGACCCTCGACCCCACGTTTGACTATTTCGCACCCGTAGCCCTCGAAGCCACTGATGTCGCCGAGGACTCGTTCACCGCGGTTTGGGAGCCGATGGCCGATGCCACCGAATACCGAATCGACGTTTACGAAAAGATAAACGAGCCGGGCACACCTGTCACAGCCACATTTGACAATGGCGCGACAGACCTCCCCGACGGCTGGTCAACCACAGCGGCGGGCTCATACGGCATGGCGAGCTACGCAGGCGAGTCACCAATGTCACTTCGCCTCTCGACTGACGGCGACCGCCTTGAAAGCGCTGAATACCCCTACGGCATCAGCCGCATTTCTTTCTGGCACCGAGGCAACTCGACCTCCGAAGCCGAAACCGTCAGCGTGCTCGCGTTCGATGGAGAAAGCTGGTCGGAAATATCCTCGGAACAGGTTGTTTCGGAGAAAGGCGGAGCAATTAGAGATTTCACTTTATCCCCCGAAACACGCCAGGTTGCCATCCGCTTCAATCGCCCCGCAAAGGGTTCCCTCGCCCTCGATGACGTGACAGTGGAGCCTTTCGGCCCGCTGCGCAACACCTACGCCGAGGGTTACGAGGAGCGCTCAGTCGGCAATGTGACGCGTTTCCAGGTCACAGGCTTGAAACCCGCGACAACATATTATTATTCGCTCGTGGCCGACAACGGCTCGCTGCGGTCGCTCCGCTCCAACGTTGTGGCTGTCACCACCGGCCAAAACGCCTCTATCAACCTCGTTCAGCAGGATAGAGCCCCCTTCTCCGTCAACGGCTCCACCGTAACGCTCGGGGATGGCGCGGCAGTAACCGACATCGCAGGGCGCCGCGTGGCCAGCGGCCCGGCAACCGTCGTCCTTCCAAGAGGCCTCTATATCATCTCCTCCCCCGGGAAAAATCCCGCGAAAATATTGATACATTAACGAAATACAAAAATAAACCAATTAACCTATGCTGAAACAGCGACTCCTTGTCGCCGGATTTTCCGGCACAATTATCGCAGCGGCCCTTCTGATTCCGGGCAAAGCCTTCGGACAGGGCAACTACTACACCTGCGATTTCAAGACCAATGACCTCTCGTCGCTCGGCTATACCGTGCTTGATGTGAACGGAGACCAGTCAACCTGGACCCCGCAGACTACCACTGTATCGTTCAAGCAGCTCGACGGCCAGAAAATCGACGAAGTAGTCAAAACTCCTACATTTATAGCGAACGCCGAAAACGACGACTGGCTAATCACCCCTTCGATCCGTTTCGAAGCCGGCAAGACATACAAGGTATCCTTCACGATGGCAAAGTATAACTTTGCCGAGATTCCACCATCCTTCGAAGTCAAGCTCGGCGCCGACAAAGTGCCCCAGGCCATGACGACCACCCTGATGGAAATGACAGGCCTCCCGCAATTAGGCGGCAACTCCCTTTGGACGTTCAACACCGAAGTCTCGGTTCCCGCAACGGGCGACTACTTCATCGGTTTCCACGCCAGCGGAAAACCGGGTCAGAAGCTCGGCATCGCCAACCTTGCCATTCTCAACGGCATCGCCATGGTATCGCCCGCGGCCATCGCCGACCTCACTGTCACACCCGACCCCACCGGCGACAAGAAAGCCGTAATCTCGTTCACCGCCCCAGACAAGGCCAAAGACGGCTCCACCCTTACCTCGCTGTCGAAAATTGAGATTTCGCGCAACGACGATGTCATAAAGACCATAACCGCGCCTGCCGTTGGCTCCGCGCAGACGTATACCGACAACGTTGCTGTCAACGGTCTTTACACCTATACAGTGACCGCCTACACCGAAGACGGCTCCGGCGACCCCGTTTCAGCCACCGCCTTCGTGGGCGTAAACGTGCCGGCTTCCGTTTCGAGCGTAACGGCTGCCAACAGCAGCAATGATAAGGCTGTGATTTCCTGGGCTGCGCCCACCATCGACAAGGACGGGTATCCCATCTCGACATCCCTCATCAAATATGATGTGAAACGCCAGGCACTCTATTCCAGCGCATGGGAGACCGTCGCAACCAATCTTGTGAGCCTGACCTACGAAGACACACTTCCCGCTCCGGAAGCCCCCGCCGAAGGTGGAGAAGCCGAAGCTGCTCCCGGCCAGCAGTTCTACACCTACTCAGTAACCGCGAAAACAGTCCAGGGTGAAGCTGCTGCGATTAACGCAATTCCCGTGCCTATGGGCACTCCCTACGACGCCCCCTACATGGAATCGTTCACCAACGGACGCGCGTCAACCATCTTTACGTCTACCGTGCGCAACGGTAACAATTACTGGCAGATGACCCGCGACTTCGAAGACGTGTCGTGTGCCGACGGCGACAACGGCATGATCTTCCTTTCGGGCAGCATCGGCGGTGCCGCAACGCTCAATACCGGCCTTATCGACCTTTCGAAAATCCCCTCTCCCACCCTCAGCTACTACACCTACAACATCGCCGGCTCTGATCCTGCCGACCACGAGGTTGAGGTTGTTGTCACCGCCACAGACGGAACCACCCGCTCGTTCGGCAAATTCGCTCCCGCGATGGGATGGAACAAGCACCTCTACCGCCTTGACGAGTTCTCTGGCAAGACTGTCAGAATTCAGCTCACAGGATGGCGCATGAACAACACCGACCTGCTTCTCGACGGCATCGCCATTTCCAATATTTACACCCGCGACCTGAAGGCAACCGCGCTGACCGCGCCCGCTAAAGCCCGTTCCTCAGAGCCGTTCGAGGTGAAGGTTGACGTGCTCAACTTTGGCTCGGAAGTCTCCGGCGACTACACTGTGAATCTCTACCGCGACGGAATCGTGGCTGACACTTACAGCTCGACAGCTCTCGGCGTGGGTCAGTACGACCATGTTGTGTTCACCCAGACCCTCGGAATCCTTGACCCCGAAGAAACCGAATACCGGGCCGAAATCGTTTGCGACACCGACGACGACAACACCAACAACGCGACTGCCACCGCCAAGGTAACCCTTCGTTTGAACTCCTACCCCGTAGTAGCCGACCTTACCGGCACCGCCACTGAGGGCACCGTGACCCTCTCGTGGGGGGAACCTGACACCTCCAAGGCACAGCCTTACGAGATTGTCGAGGACTTTGAAAGCTATGATTCCTGGGCGAACTCAGGCATTGGCGACTGGACACTCGTTGACATGGACCACGCCCAGATCGCAGGTTTCACCGAAGGTACTATGCCCAACATCCCCAACTTCTCCCAGCAGTCGTGGTGGATTTTCGACAACACCCATGAGGACTTCAACAATGGCTCCTTCGCGACCATCTCAGGCAACAAATTCCTCGCATCGATGATTTCGGGCATTAAAGGTGAAAACAGAACCGTGCAGAACGACGACTGGGCAATCTCGCCCGAGCTCTTCGGCGGCCCGCAGACCATCATTGTCAATGCCCGCTCTTACTCAATGATTGAGACTGACTTTGAGACATTCGAAATTCTCTATTCTACCGGCTCACTCGACCCTGCGGACTTCATCTTGGTGGCCACCTTTGCCGACATCCCCAATGAATACATGCCCTACGAAGCCGACCTCCCCGACGGGGCGAAACATTTCGCAATCCGCAACCGCTCAAACGCGAAATATGTGCTGATGGTCGACGACATCACTTACATACCTACGGGAGATCCCGCGGCGTTCACCATCAATGGCTATAACGTATACCGCGACGGCGTGAAGATTAACGATGCCCCCGTTGAAGAGAACGAATTTGTCGACACCACCGCCGGAACCGGCAGCCACGACTACAATGTGAGCGTGCTCTACTCTGCCGGCGAATCGAAATTCTCCAACACCTACAACCCAACTCAATCCGGCATCTCTTTCGCGCAGGCCAGCGGCTCGATGCGCGTAATCCCCGGAACCGGGCGCATCATGGTTGAAAACGCCTCGACAGCAATCACCATCGCTACTCCCGATGGCCGAATCGTCGCTACCGCGGCAGCCGCTCCAAGCGTGAACCTCCCGCTTCCGGCAGGCATCTACATTGTCGCTTCGGGCAACTCCGTTGCCAAGGTGGCAGTTAAATAAAGAACTCCTGTTCAGTGACTCTACGCAGGCGGTGTGTCGTTCGGGCACACCGCCTTTTTTTTGCCCGTACAAACCATTACCAACGCTTTCTTAGGGAATTATTCGCCGTGGCCTTTGCGCGTTCGGGAGATTGCTGTAATTTCGCGGGAATCTAACTCACTTCCGCTATGATTCTACAGTGCGCGGTCATTTTCGCTTTTTTGGCTTTCGGCGAGCTTATAGTGTGGCTCACCGGGGTGCCCATCCCCTCGAGCATAATCGGGATGGTGTCGCTCGCTGCCTCGCTGAAATTAAACATTGTAAGACTTCAGTGGGTCGAGGGGGCTGCCGACTTTCTCGTACGCAATCTCGGCTTCTTCTTCGTTCCGGCGGGAGTCGGCGTGATGCGCTGCTTCGACATCATTTCGCAGGAATGGGGTGCCATCATCACGGCAATGGTGGTGAGCACATTCGTCATTATCGCCGTCACGGGCTGGACCCACCAGATTTTCCGCCAGATGTTTGCCAAACGTTCAAAATGCCATGGTAGAGTTTCTGCAAAATAAATATTTCCTGATCGCGCTGACATTCGGTGTGTTCCTCGGTGCGAAAGCGCTCCAAAAGCGCACGGGGCTCACTGTGTTTCACCCCATCCTGGTGACAATAATAATACTAATCTGCCTTCTCACGGCTGGAGGGGTGTCGGCAGAAACATACGCCGAGGGTGGCGACTACATCGAGTTCTGGCTGAAACCGGCGGTTGTGGCTCTGGGCGTGCCCCTATACCGACAGCTCGAAAGCATACGCCGTCAAATGCTTCCCCTGCTCTTGGCCGAGCTGGCTGGTTGCGTGGCGGGTATCATTTCGGTCGTACTCGTCGCCCAGCTTCTTGGCGCGGCCGACGAGGTGGTGCTCTCGCTCGCTCCAAAAGCCGTGACCACCCCGATCGCGATGGAGATTTCTGCAACTATCGGGGGCATACCGTCGCTGACAGCGGCAGTGGTCGTATGCACCGGGATTTTCGGTGGGATGGCCGGCTTCCAGATGGCGAAGCTGAGCCGAATCAGCAGCCCTATAGCCGCGGGGCTCTCGATGGGCACCTCGTCGCACGCCGTGGGCACAGCCGCCGCCATCGAGCGCTACGGGATGCGCTACGGGGCATTCTCATCGCTGGGTCTGACTCTCAACGGCTTGCTCACGTCGCTACTGACACCCGTGATACTGCCCATGATCGTTTAGGCGCTTCAAATTTCAAAGTTATCACCCCCGTTTTTGTCGGTCGCGATTCCACTTTTTCCACAATTTGATAAAATTTCGGGCAAATGGCGCTGTGTTGACAAATAAATTCGTATATTTGCGGAAAATAACTCAATTATAGCCAAGATGAAGAACGCTGAGATTGATTGGTCGTCGCTCGGATTCGGATATGTTCCAACCGACTACAACGTGCGCTGCTACTACCGCGATGGGAAATGGGGCGAAATTGAAATCTCCTCATCGGAAACCCTGGATATCCACATCGCCGCCACCGCCCTCCATTATGGGCAGGAAATTTTCGAAGGGCTCAAAGCCTTCCGTGGCAAGGACGGCAAGGTTCGCGTTTTCCGCCCTATGGAAAATTGCCGCCGCATCCAGGAGTCGGCCCGCGGCATCATGATGGAGCCCATCACTGATGAAAAATTCATGGAGATGGTAAGCCTCGTGATCAAGCTCAACGAGCGCTTCATCCCGCCCTACGGCTCTGGAGCATCGCTCTACATCCGTCCGCTGGAAATCGGCATGACGCCCAAGGTCGGTGTAAGCCCCGCCACAGAGTATTGCTTCATCATCCTGGTGACCCCCGTGGGCCCCTACTTCAAGAGCGGATTCAAGCCCACCAACATCTGCCTCATGCGCGAATTCGACCGCGTGGCGCCCCGCGGCACAGGCCGTTGGAAGGTGGGTGGCAACTATGCCGCTTCCCTGCAGGCTGGCGAGAAAGCCCACTCGCTCGGCTACTCGGCAGTGCTCTATCTAGACCCCAAAGAGAAGCTCTACCTCGATGAATGCGGCCCCGCCAACTTCTATGCTATAAAGGACGGCAAATACATCACACCCGCCTCCGACTCGATTCTCCCCTCGATCACTAACGACTCGCTGATGCAAATCGCGGCCGACATGGGGCTGGAAGTTGAACGCCGCCACATCAAGGTCGACGAGATTGCCGACTTCGAGGAGGCTGCGGCTTGCGGCACCGCCGCTGTGGCATCGCCCGTTGGAGAAATCCACGACCTCGACACCGGCGTGAAGTATGTCATTGCCAAGGACGGCAAACCGGGTCCCATAACCCAGCGCCTCTACGACACCCTCAACGGCATCCGCCTGGGCGAAATCGAGGATACCCACAACTGGAACGTGATTCTCGACCTTTGATACCCAGCTGATGAACAACGGGTTCTCCTACCAGACCATTATCGACAAATATTATCCCGCCGGCACGCGCCTGCGGGATATTTATATGCGCCATTGCCGCTCGGTGGCCGACAAGGCGCTCGCCATAGCCCGCGGGAAATCGCTTGATCTCGACCCGCGGGAAATCGAGGCTGCCGCCATGCTCCACGACATAGGCATCTTCCTCACCAATGCGCCCGGCATCGATTGCCACGGCACGCTGCCATACCTTGCCCATGGCTATGCCGGAGCAGACCTTTTGCGCGGCGAAGGCGCCCCCGAAATCTTCGCCCACGTAGCCGAACGACACACCGGCACGGGGCTCACCGCCGCAGAAATAGCCGCCGCGGCTCTTCCTCTGCCCGAAGGACGTTGTTACATGCCCGAAACCATGCTTGAACGGCTCGTATGCTATGCCGACAAGTTCTATTCCAAATCGGCCGACATGAATGAGAAGCCGCTCGAACGCGTCAGAGCCAGCATAGCCAAATTTGGCGAGGCCGCTGCCTTGCGCTTCGAACAACTTCACAACGAGTTTCAGTTATAAAGAAACAACAATTCTGACATCTTTGCGGAATACCACCACGACAGCCTCGCTTTCCCTCAAGCGAGGCTGTCGACATACCAGTCAACGCACGGTGGTAATGCGATATGCTATTAAGTAGACTAAAGAAATTATTAAGTACATTAAAGCGAATTAACATTAATTTATCAAATAATTCTTGCACATCAAGCGCCTTGTTAAATTATTTGGCAGAAAGAAAAATTATTATTAACTTGCGCCCGATTTTAAGGTACCAGCGTGCGTAAGCACACCCTCTAATCAATCATTCAATTAAACTTAGCAATTAACTTTCTTTTTTAATCAATCTCGTCATCCTGCGAAATGGATGGCACTATTATTTCATTCCCCAATTTATGAAATATCTTTACTCATTCCTGCTTATGGCAGCGGCTGCCACATTCTCGTCGACAGCCGCCCAAAAGACGTTCACCATCAACGTCGACAACCCCGACCAGGTATATGTGCGCGACCGGGACAATGACTTCCACCCATTTATATGGAACAATGGGTCGGTAACCGTCACAACCGAAGACACCTACGAGCTGCCGGTGCAAACCGTTGACTCTCGCAACTACCTGCTGTCGTCGATCACAGACCAGTTTGGCAACAATGTGTCAACAATACCCTCGACCTCTTTCCCAACCGCCAGCACCAACCTGAAGGTTTCCCTCGTTCCCGACGGTGGCACCGTAACTATCACCACCCAGGAAAAAGAGCCCAAGCACTTCACCTTCATCGGCAACCCCGAGCAGGTCACCATCACAATGGACTATAATGAACAGACACCTTCCGGCGGAATGTGGGTGATTACTCCAGAAGACTATTCATCTATCAAAATCTCGGCAAAGGCTGGGTCCATGCTCCGAAGCGTAACCGACAGCTACGGCACCTCGCTATCAATTTACAACAATACAGCGAGTATTACGGCACATGACTACCAGACCGACCAAACCTTCACAATCACATCGGTCGACGAGGCAGAAATTCGCACCGCCTCCTTCACCGTGGTTGTTGACGGTTCCTATGGCCAGGTACAAATAGTGCGCAATGCCGACCAGCATAACATCTCGCTCGCCGGCAACAGCACAGTGGTTAATTTTGACCCTGACAGCGAGACCTCCTATACCTTCTCGCACATGGTCTATGGCAAGTCACTCTACGCGGTGACAGTCGACGGCGACCCGGCGCTGGCCCAGGGTACTTCTTGGAAGGTTAATGTCCACGACGGGTCGGTGGTAAACGTCACAACAGACTTCCCCGACGTTGATGTCCCCGTTAACTTCTCATTCACAAACGAAGGTACCGAAGACGTGATAAGGAGCGTCCTGGTAAACGGCATTTACACCTCCAGCTGGAACTCACCCGACTTCACCGTCAAAATGGGCGCCACTCTCAACATCGAGGTCAACAACACTGACTACGACATAACCTCTGCCACCCTCAACGGGCAGTCAATCCAGAGTAATTACTTCCAGTGCACCGTAACATCCGCCGACCCTCTCAATTTTGTCTATACCGCGACCAAGAAGCAGCCCTATTCTGTGACAATTGAAACCGACTGCCCCGAGGGCCTTGTAATCTACAACGGATATGGCACTTACGGCACCCTGATTCCGGCTGAATTCAACACCGATGGCATCGCCATAGTTGAGATTCCCCAAAGTGACCCCTATATCTACATCGCCGGAGCCGACGGCTATGTTATAGCCGCAATTGAGGCAGGTTCCGAAATCTACCAGCCCGGGAACGCCATATATGTTTCCTCCGATATGGAACTCTATGTTTCGGCCGAGCCCCTCGTGCGCGACCGCACGCTCACCCTCTATGTTCAGCCCGGAAGCTGGAACTACCGCAACTTCTCAACCGCTTTCGGCACCGCGCTCTCTCAATCCTACCAGGACTCCCTTCTCCCCACCGGCTACAACACCATCATGTTTGGCCGATACGACTTCCCGTTCTATGTCACAGGCTATCCCGCGCTCTATGCCTACCACAACGGCGAGGAAATCGCCCTGCAATATGGCAGCGGATATGTCTACACCGCGGCTGACGGCGACGTAATCAAAATGTTCTACCAGGAGCCTTCGACCTATTCCGTGACCTACGACATCGACCCTGATATCGCCGTCGAGGTTCGCCACGACCGCACCCTCCTCATAGAGAACCCCTCGGGCCACACCGTTGTCGGGCCCACGGAAGTCCACATCATCCCCGCTGAAGCCGCTTCGCGCCAGGCCAACTCCAAAATCTTTGTCAAGGTCAATGGCGTGCCCGTTGCTCCCGAGGATGGCAAATATGTGACCATGGTTACCTCGGATACCTACATCTCGGTTGAGCCCGACATGAGTTCGGCTATCGAAAGCGTGACCGCTCCCGACGCCGAGGATGCCACAATCTACAACCTCCAGGGCATTCCCGTTGACAACTCGACCCTCCCTGCCGGAATCTATATTGTAAACGGCAAAAAAGTAATCCGCTGAAACCTGAAAATCAGCTTGTAAGAGATTTATCTCCATGGCCGGGCAAGTTCTTCGGGGCTTGGCCGGCCATGGTCGCATCCCGCTTCAGAACAGCCCAAAACATGAAAAAAACGATAATATTGGCCATTGCGGCAAGTGTCGCGCTCGCCACCACCGCCCAGAGCAAGCTCGACCCCGGCAGCCGCGCCAGGCTCAGAGCTACCTCCACGCCCGTTGAGTTCGTCAAAACAGGCAAAAC
>CAYTBH010000026.1:0-6210 GCA_964435935.1 uncultured Alistipes sp. | reverse complement strand
GTTGACGGCGGCTTTGACCCCAACCATATCAACTTCATGAACGAGGACGGCACTTCGCGCATTGGCAGCTTCACCTATTTCCGTCCCACCCAGCAGGGCGACTATGTGCAGGAAACCCATCCCCGCGACTATATTCCGCAAATCGACACCGAGGACGATGAAAACTACCACGGCACCCACACTTTGGGCATCATGGCGGGAAGCTACATAGGCGACCTTCTCTCAGCCGTGCGCAAAAGCGCCTTCGCGGGCGAGACGGCCACTATCCCCAATCCTTATTACGGTGCTGCCACGGAGGCCGACCTGGCAGTAGCCTGCGGAGCATTGTCGGACTATTACATCGCACTCGGCGTGGAATCGATACTCGACTATGCCTACTACGAATGCGACCGCTCGCCGGCTGTCATCAACCTTTCCCTCGGCTCTAACGTGGGACCCCACGACGGTTCGAGCACGATCTGCCGCTATCTCGACGCTGTCACCACCCAGGACGCGGTGATTTTCTGCGTGGCCGCCGGAAATGAAGGCGAGCTTCCCATCGCCATAAACAAAACTTTCACCGAGGACGACAAGGTGCTCAAAAGCTGCCTCTACCCCGCGGTTTACATGCCTAACTTCGCCAACGTGCGATATGGCCAAACCTACATCTACAGCGACTCCTCGGAGCCATTCGAAGTGCAGGCACTCGTCATAAACAAAAGCCGCGGCGTCGAAGCGGCGCGCATCCCCCTCCCCCCTACCGAAGGTGGCAGCATTTATTGGGTGAGCTCCGCCGAATACCAGATGTCTGAAACCGACGTTATTTCCCCCCAGTTTGCCAAATGGTTCACCGGCTACATCGGGGTGGGAGCCGAGCACGATGCGGAAACAGGTCGCTACTATGCCGTACTCGACTACATGACATGGGACAACCCCTCGGGCAACGCGCAGGGCAACTATATCATTGGCTTCCAAGTGACCGGCTCTGCCGGGCAGCGTGTCGACGTGTTCTGCGACGGCGTTTACAACAACCTTGACGACTACGGCCTCAACGGCTTCTCCAAGGGAACCCCCGACGGTTCCATATCCGACGTGGCATGCGGCAGAAACTATGTCGTGGTGGGCTCCTACAACACCCGCGACGACTGGGCTTCGCTCGACAGCAACATCTACGGCTACCAGAACACCTTCGAAGAGGGTAAAATCACACCGTTTTCAAGCTACGGCACGCTCTTCGACGGCCGCTCGCTCCCCACAGTCTGCGCGCCCGGGGCCGCCATCATCTCCTCGACTAACGAGTATTATCTTGACAAGTATAACGCCGGCGACAGCGAGCGCCAGGCCTCGCTGTCGCTCAACGGCCGCCGCTACTCGTGGCACCAGAGCGCCGGAACCTCCATGGCCACTCCTCTTGTGAGCGGTTCAATAGCGCTGTGGCTCGAAGCCGATCCCACACTCCGATATGCCGATGTGCTCGACATCATCCGCACCACCGCGGTACAGGATGAACACACTGCCACGTCGGGCGCACCCGCGCAGTGGGGCGCCGGAAAATTCGACGCATACGCCGGACTCAAAGAGGTGCTCCGCCGCAAGCAGGCAGGGATTGGAGCCGTCAGCGCCGATGCTGAAAACCGCCTGATTGTGGCCCCTACTGCTGAGCGGGCTTACAAAGTATGCTTCGGAGGAGCCGACAAATTCACCGCTTCGCTCTATGCCGCTTCAGGCACGAAGGTCCTGGCGGCTGCCGGAGTTGACGGAGAGGCCGTAATCGACGCATCAACCCTGATGCCCGGAGTTTACATCCTCGCTATTGACGGAACGCCCGACTCAACACGCATGCTCATCAAATAAACACCCAACTCATAACATCACATCAAATGCGAACACCCATTCGTAATATCCTCGCGGGTTTATCGATAACTGCGGCTGCCTTCGCAGCGCAAGCGCAAGCCGCGCCCCAAACCCCGATAATTGAGTTCAAAACAGCTCTCTACGAGAATGTCGGTTCGGAAAACGCTTTCCACTTCGTCATAGGAGCCAAGCAGGACACCTATATCGATGTCGACTACGGATATGGACCGACCGAAGTAGAGGTAAGCCAGGCTGTGTTTGACCCTGATGCCATGGCTATTTCCGGCACCACGGTCACCGGCTCCGTCAGTCAGGACGGGGTGGTGAAAATCTACGGCGACGCGTCGCTGATTGATTATCTCGACCTCGAGGGGATATATATCACCGACCTATCTTTCCCCTCGCTCACCGAGATGGAGATTCTGAATCTCGACCACAATCTGCTCAAATCCCTGGACCTTTCGCACATGACGAAACTCCAGGCACTCTACATCAGCGACAACCCCTTTGACGAGTCGCCTTTAATTGTGGGGACACCGAAGCCCAACCTCACCATCATCGACATGAGCCTGCTGGGCGCGCTCGACGAATCATTCAATTTCAGCGACTATCCCGCACTCGTTTCCGCCCAGGTGTGGAGCGTGCCCTCGCTGAAGCGCGCCGACACCTCAAAATGCCCCGAGCTGCTGCAGCTCTCCATCGACGTCACCAACGTAGCGTCGGTCGATGTGAGCCACAACCCCAAACTGCTCATTCTCAATGTGGGCGACACCAAAGTCTCGACACTCGACTTGAGCAACAATCAGTACCTCACGGAACTCTATATCGGCCATAACGGCTCAATGAACAACGATTGCAAATTCACTTCGATCGACCTTTCGAACCTCCCCAACCTGCAGCGCCTCAGCCTCCCTGGCAACGCGTTCACAAGCCTCGACCTGAGCCATAACCCCAAGCTGCTAAGCCTTTCGTGCCAGCGCAACAACCTCCCGGGCATCAATATCGACAGCAATCCCTTGCTCAATTCTGTCGATATCTCGTATAACAATATGGATTTCACCACCATTCCCGCGTCGCGCAACTCATTCGTCGAATACTATTACGAGCAGAACCCCATGCCGGTCAACCGCCAGTATGCCGTCGGCTCCGTAATCGACATGAGCGAGCGAGTGCTTCGACCGAACTCAACAACCGAAGCCGCGCTCTATTCCGTAAGCCGCGAAAACCCGTCCACTCCCACCCTTCTCGAAGATGAATATTACACCTACTCAGATGGGTGCCTGACTGTGCTTAAGGCGTACCCCGACAGCGTTTTCATCGCTTACAAGAACAGCGCCCTTCCCGACGCCATGCTCACCACCGACAAATTCATGGTAAAGGAACCCGGCGACATCGACAAGCCTTCGGCCGCGGCGGGAATCAATTTCTCGGCTGCCCAGCACGACATTGCCATGAAGGTCGGCATCAGCGGTGCCACAGCTGCGAAACCAGTCACCTTCAAGGTTGACTTTGGCGACGGGGTGCTCACCGATTTCACGGCTACCACCGACGCGATGCCTGCTGAGCCCAACGTCACAGGAACTCGCATGGGGACCACGACGACTGTGTATGTGCCCGAGGGTACCCAGCTCATTTCGCTCGGAATCGCCGACCAGCGCATCGTTTCAATGGACCTCGACAACGCTTCAGCGCTGAAGAATCTCAGTGTCACCGGCGCACGCCTCTCGGCCATCGACCTTAAATGGAACTTCAACCTCGTAAATCTCGAACTGAGCAACAACAACCTGACGGCTTTGGACCTCACTGGATTCAGCCCCTCGTTCGCCAAAAACCGTCTGGCAAACCTTTCGGCCAATAACAACAACATCAAGTCGTTTGTCTACGAAGAGGGTCGCTCGTTCATTTCGCTCAACCTCAGCCAAAATGAATTGACGGAGATTCCCCTCGACAAGATGGCCAACGTCGTCACCCTCGACCTCAGCTCAAACAACCTCGCCGGCGTTGACCTGCGCGACTGCGAGTCTGTCGTATCTCTCAACGTAGCCGACAACCAGCTCACCGAAATCACCCTTCTCGACTATCTGCCCCTGGAGTCGCTTGACATATCGGGTAACGACTTCACATTCGCGGCCCTCCCCGCCGTGGGATGCGTGACCGAATACACCTACGCGCCTCAGCGCCAGATTGTCATTCCCGAAAAAGCTCCCGTCATAAGCCTGGCTCAATACCTGTTTGGCGAGGGCGCCGATGCCACGACATTCACCTGGAAAATGGCTGCCAGTGGTGCTGATGTCGCAGCCGGCGACATTCGCGAGGCAAACGGCCGCTTCTTCTTCGACAACCCCAATATCGGAGTTATCTACTGCGAGCTCACGAATCCCGCGTTCCCGGCTTTCAGTGGCGAAAACGCAATGAAGACCACCTCGGTTGAGACCGCCCCGATGCCAACCCGCGTATTCGCATCGTACACCCCCGCTGAGGATGGCGACGTCGAGCTCATTCTCACCGGCGCCCGTAAAGGCGTGACGGTGTATGTCGACTGGACCGGCCTTGGCGACTTCGAGCAGCTCATTCTCCAGGACTCCTACATCTATTTCTACGGGAAAGCCCTGGCATCGCACACGGCGAAACTCTACTCCTACGACGAGGACGAAGCGGTCACCGTGTTCTCCGTCAGCGATGTCAAACTCTCCTCGGTTGATGCCTCCTCGATGCGCGGCCTCAAATCATTCGGGCTGTATAACTGCGGCATCTCCCCCGCCAACATCAACTTCCCCGAAAGCCCGGCACTAATCGAGCTTTCGCTTCCCGGCAACCAGATTGACAGCACCCCGTTCTTGTCGAAATATCCCGGGCTAATAATGCTTTCAATTGGCAACAATCCTTTGACAAGCATCGATGTCACTTCGTTGAAGTCGCTGGAGAATTTCTATGCCTCCAACTGCGGCCTCACTTCCGTGAAACTCGACAATCCGCGCGTATGGGAAACCGCGCTGGCCAATAACTCGCTCACCTCTATTGACCTCTCGAAGGTTCCCGCCATGCGACAACTCTGGCTCACCGCCAACAAGCTCACCCATATCGACTTTAGCGCGATGCCCAATCTGCGAGGTGTTGCCATCGACAACAACTGCTTCACGTTAGCAACCCTGCCACTCCCCTCAAACGCCTACTACCAGTATAACTATCTGAACCAGCAGCCCTTGGAGATTACGCCGGTGAACGGCCAGGTCGACCTCTCGTCGCAAGCCGCTGTTGGCTCGGCTCCCACAACCTATCGATGGTTTATCGACGCTCCTTATCTCGACGAAGAGGGCGAGCTTTATGGCGAGGAGCTCATCGAAGGCGTTGAATACACCGTTGAAAACGGTGTAACAACCTTCCTCAACAACTTCTCGCACATAATGTGCGTGATGACCAACGAGCGCTTCCCCAACCTCTACCTCACCACAGTCTTTATCGACGTGCAGAGCGCCGGTCTGACCGACGTTGAAGGTGATGCCACATCGGCCCCCGTAGAATACTACAATCTGCAAGGCATTCGCATCGCGAATCCCGCGAACGGCATCTACATCCGTCGACAGGGCGACGTCGCCACCAAGGTAGCGCTCTGACGCCATACCCCTGCGAATCAACCCATCCATTAACAGCGAAGAGGCCGCCCGGTATGCTCGGGTGGCCTCTTTTACAGTCTTGCCGGAGAGTTCCCGACTTGTTTAACGAGTCAACATGAAAGGCAATAATGGCTCGAATGGTGAAAAAGAGATTGAGAATTGGGTTGTTTCACCAAATTTAACTAATTTCGCGATTGGAACAATTTGATGCCAATCCATAGAATTAGCCTTCAAGTTGCCCCATTTAACCAACGAACCCTATATAGCCACACCTCATCATATATGGAAAGGAAAGTCAGAGTGCGCTTCGCGCCGTCGCCCACCGGGCCGCTTCACATAGGCGGCGTTCGCACTGCCCTATATAACTATCTTTTCGCGCGCCAGCACGGCGGCGACATGATTCTCCGCATCGAGGATACCGATTCAAACCGTTTCGTACCCGGAGCCGAGGACTACATCAACGAGTCGCTGAGATGGCTGGGAATAGGCATCGATGAAGGCGTGCGCGAAGGCGGCGCCTACGGCCCTTACAAGCAGAGCGAGCGCCGCGACATTTACCGCGAGCACGTCAAGCTTCTTCTCGACGCCGGGAAGGCATATATCGCTTTCGACACCCCCGATGAACTGGAGAAGGCCCGTGCCGAAAAACCCAATTTCCAATATGACGCTTCGACGCGCCTTTCGATGCGCAACTCGCTCAGCCTCCCCGCCGAAGAGGTGAAGCGCCTCATTGACGAAGGGAACCAGTATGTGGTGCGCTTTC
>CAYTBH010000025.1:0-24753 GCA_964435935.1 uncultured Alistipes sp. | reverse complement strand
CCCCGCTGCGGCCCCTGGCCCTGGCTCCGGCTTTGGCTTTGGCTTCTGGCTTTGGCTTCCGGCGCTCATTCCAATCGCGCCACAGCAGCCCAGCCATCAAAGCCCCCGCAGCCCCCAGCAATCAAGGCCCCCGCGGCGCCCAAAATCAACTGTGGCGCGATTGAAATGAGCGCCCCCAAAACCATCATCAACTCCCCAGCCTCCTCCATGCCCCGCCCCGCAACCAACCCCTTCCTCCGCCGCCCCGATCATCCCAATTACAACCGGCGCGCCCGCCACCATGATTATCGCCGCCCGTCGAATTACATGATCACAATCCTAAAGAACCCCTCGATTCCGGCTTTTGCCAAAATCGAAGGCGACATTCGGGTGACGGAAGGAACCGCTGCCCCTCACGCGACCCCATCGCCAACGGGCAATTTCATCATCGAAGCTTTGCGGTTGTGGCTTGCAAAGTATCCTCAGATCGAGGTGCGCGAGATGGCTCTTATGCCCGACCATATCCACCTGTGTTTGAGCGTGAAAGAGCATCTCCCCTACGGCCTGAGCATCGCGATGTCGGGGCTTAAGGGGAAGGCTTCGAGCCTTCGCCACGCCGCTTTGCCCACCCATCTTCGCCCCGAACTGATGGAGCCCCTCTTCGCAAAGGGCTTCAACGACAGAATCGCCTATACCAATGAGCAGTGGGAGCGCCAACAACATTATGTGAAAGACAACCCGCGCCGCTATCTTTTTAAAAGGGCATTCCCCGGCTATCTGCTCTCCAGATGGACAATAACCATTGGCGACGAGGAATTTCGCGCCAAGGGCAACATCCTGCTCTTGAAGGAGCCGCTCCTTTTCACCGTCAAGCATCATCGGAGGTTCAGCGAAGCCGAAAGCGACAAATATCAAGATGATTGCAAAACCAGAATCGACAACGAAGAGGTGCCGGTTTCGCCTTTCATCCACCCAAAAGAAAAGGCAATCCGCGACTATGCCATCCATGAGGGAGGCTGCTACATACGCATTTGCGAGAATGGCTTTGCTGAGCGGGAGTCAGCTTCGGGGCAAGAGTTTCACCTAATGGCCGCCGGTCGGATTTTACTGATCGCCCCCAAAGAGCACGACTCGCAAAAAAGGGAGCTGAAATATGCCTACGCCCAAAAGCTCAACACCATTGCCGCCCGCCTCGTCGCCCTCCACAACACCGCCTCCCCCATGCGCCTCCGCCCCGCCTGACCCCTCTCCCACCAATCACATCGACAAATCGACTTTTTTGCGTAAAAATGTGTAACTTTGCGGGGGAGGTTGAAGCGCGGAAATAGGCGCGTTGGCGCATTCATTGGTTGGTGCATAATGAAATAGGAAATATGGAAGCCAAGACTAAACGACTTATCAAAAATATATTCAATGTTGCTGCCGGGATATTTTTCATATATTTCGGCATTCTGAAACTGTATGCCCCGACACGCGACCTGGACTCGCTCTTCGGGGCGCTGATGCTTATTTATGGAGTTGGCTCCATAGCGCTTTTCCCTCGTTGGAAAAGGGATGCCAACTGAATGGCAAGCAGTTGATTTCAATCAATTATATGATTAAAAGACCGATTCATAACGCCATATCCGCGGCTGGAAAGATTGGAAAGATATGCGCCATCGCGCTCATTGCGGCGTTTGGCTCGCCGCGGTGCGGGGCGACCTCATTCCCGGCAACGGCGGCAGTGGGCGACGCTGCCATCGCGCAGCCTGCGGAACCAGCTGACACGGCTTTCGCAAAGGAGCTGGAGGAGGTTGTTTTCACCCAGAAGAGGAGGGGCACGCTTAAATCGGTGAGCGTCGAGAACAAGTCGCTCATAAACCAGTCGGAGCTGTTCAAGGCGGCATGCTGCAACCTCGGCGAGAGCTTCACCACTTCGCCATCAGTCGACGTGAGCTATTCCGACGCCGCGACCGGCGCGCGCCAAATCAAACTGCTGGGGCTGAGCGGCACCTATGTGCAGATGCTCACCGAGTCGATGCCGGCTTTCCGCGGCGCGGCCTCGCCCTACGGGTTCAGATATGTGCCCGGGCCATGGATGAAGAGCATTTCGGTGTCGAAGGGGAGCAGCACGGTGAAGAACGGCTATGAGTCGATCACCGGCCAAATAAACATCGAGTATCTCAAGCCGCAGGACGAGCCGGGGTTCACCGCCAACGCGTATTTTGACTCCGACATGAAGCTCGAGCTCAACGCCGAGGGGAACATCCGCATAAAGGAGGGGCTGAGCACCGAGCTTTTAGCCCACTTTGAAGACCGTTTCGGCTCGCACGACGGCAACAAGGATGGTTTCGCCGACATGCCCGACATCAGGCAGGTTAATCTGAACAACCGATGGCAATGGCGTGCCGGGCGCTACATTTTTCACGGCGGCCTCTCCATGATCAACGAAAAGAGCAAAGCCGGGCAAACCGCGGCCCATGGCCACGCAGCCTCAGCGCCGGTCGCTCCATATTTGATTGACCTCTACACCCGCCGCTACGAGGCTTATATGAAGCACGCCTTCATCCTCGACCCTGACCGAAACGGCAATCTGGCATTCATTGGCGCGGTGAACCTTCACCAGCTCGACGCCACTTTCGGCCGGAAAGGCTACTGGGTGAACGAAAAGGGAGCGCACGCCCAGCTTATTTACGAAACCGACCTTGGTGAACGCCATAATCTGTCCACCGGGCTGAGTTTCAACTTCGACTACCTCGGGCAACGGGTGAAGACCACCCACGACCCTTCTCTCGGCCCCGAAACCATCAACGAGCGCGAAGCTGTCGCCGGAGCCTACGCCCAGTACACCTTCACCATCAGTGAAAAATTCATCCTCATGGCCGGCATTCGCGCCGACTATAGCAGCCGCTACAAATGGTTCGCCACCCCGCGGTTCAACGTGAAATATACACCGGTGGGGCCACTCAACCTCCGCGTGTCGGTTGGAAAGGGCTACCGCACCGTCCATCCCTGGGCCGAATATAACAATCTCCTCGCCTCGGGGCGAACCATGGTTGTCACCCAGCTGAAACAAGAGGAAGCGTGGAACTACGGCGTTTCTGCCGACTACACCCTCGACCTTGGGCGCCACAAGCTGATTCTGAATGCCGAATACTTCTATACCCACTTCCTGTCGCAGGCCGTGGTCGACTATGACAGCGCCCCCGGCTATCTCACGATATCGCAACTCGACGGGAAATCGTACTCCCACACATTCCAGGCCGACCTCACCTGGGAATCGCCTTTCGGTCTCTCCGTCACCGGGGCCTACCGCCTGAACGACGTGAAGTCGACCTTCGGAGGCGCTCTGCTCGAGAAACCGCTCACGAGCCGCTATAAAGCCCTGCTCACCGCCTCCTATTCCACCCCGCTGGAGCTGTGGCAGTTCGACGTGACATTCCAAATGAACGGTGGTGGCCGCATGCCCGCCCCATACGCCTTGCCCGACGGCGGCATGAGCTGGGGGCCGCGTTTCAAAGCGTTTCCACAACTCAACGCTCAGGCAACACGCTGGTTCCGCCACTTCTCGATTTACGCCGGGGGCGAGAACCTCACCAACTTCCGGCAGAAAAATCCCGTGGTATGGAGCGTCGACCCATGGAGCGAGGCTTTTGACCCGACCACCGTCTGGGGGCCGATTCACGGGGCGATGGCCTACATTGGAATACGCGTAAACTTCGGGAGGCTATAATCCCGACACATTTCAACAACACATAACAAACAATAATTCAACTAACGACATGAAAAAACATCTCATCCTGATGGTAATGTTCGTGGCAGCGCTCTGCGTTTCGGCCAAGGACTTGAAGACAGTGCGCCTCACCACCGAACCACCGATGACATGCAACAACTGCGAAAACAAAATCAAGAAAAACATCCGCTTCGAAAAAGGCATCCACGAAATCACCACCGACCTCAAAGGGCAGGTTGTGACCGTCGTCTATGACGCCGACAAGACCAACGAGGAGGCAATTGTGAAAGCATTCGACAAAATCAAATACAAGGCCACCAAAATCGACGGCTGCGACAAAGCCGCCGCGACCGACGCTTGCGCCGCGAAGAAAGCCGGCTGCTGCGGCGCAAAGGCCCACAAATGCGCTAAAGAAGCTCCCAAATGCGGCAACGCCGCCGAGCAAAAATGCAACGCCGCCAAGGCCGAATGCTGCAAAAAAGGCGCTAAAAACTAATCACCCAGCCATTCGCGAAACATCAAACCGCGGGGCTTTGCCACAAGCCCCGCGGTTGTTTATGCCCCCTACCCCACACCGCGCAAACACCCACCGAAATGCATGATATATGGAATCCCTGGCACGGCTGCAAGAAGGTTAGCGAAGGTTGCCGGAACTGTTATATGTATTTTCTCGACCGCCAGCGAGATAAGGACGGAGGCCAAATCTATAGAACCCAATCATTCAACTATCCGTTGCAACGGAATCGGGCGGGCAGCTACAAAGTGAGGAGCGGCGAGCGGATAAGGGTGTGCATGACGTCGGACTTTTTTCTGCCCGATGCCGACAGATGGCGCCCCGAGGCGTGGGATATCATCAGGCAGCGGCCCGATGTGGTGTTCTTCCTCCTCACCAAGCGGCCAGAGAGAGTGGCGTCCTCGTTGCCTCCCGACTGGGGCGAGGGGTGGGAAAACGTGTGGATCAACGTGTCATGCGAAAACCAGCGCAATGCCGACGAACGGCTACCGCTGCTTCTCAAGCTGCCTTTCAGGCATAAAGGATTCATGGCGGCTCCATTCATAGGGCCATTGGATGTTGATAGATACCTCGCGACAGGGCAAATTGAGCAGGTGATTGCCGGCGGGGAGAATTACGACGGAAGCCGCCCCTGCGACTTCGATTGGGTCATATCGCTATCGGACCAGTGCAAACGCCATAACGTGAGATTCTGCTTCATCGAAACAGGGACCAATTTCATTAAAGATGGGCGCGCCTACCACCTCCCCGACAAGGGCATTCAGGCCGAGATGGCTTTAAAAGCCAACGTGAACAACACAGGCCGACCAATCACTTTCAGACTCCGCGACCCGCTTGGATTTGAACTCGCGGCCGACGAGCTTTACAAGCCGCGCTTTCGCGCGACTTGCCAGAAATGTGGCAGCCGGATGATTTGCAACGGGTGCTCGGACTGCGGCAAATGCCACAGCCCGCGATAAACCTGATTAACACGGAAACCGACCCGCGAAAACGGGGCACTCGACACCGCGCTTATCCCGCCGGTTATCGGCCCGTGGCCTGAAGGTAGGCGAGCTTCTTAAGCTGGAACTTGCCGTAGGCGTCCACAAACTTGTCGCGCGACTGCTGGAAGAGGGTTTGCGCGTCGAGCAGGTCGGTGATGGTTGTTGTGCCCGCGTTGTAGAAATTTTGATTGAGCCGCAGATTCTCAGCCGACTGCGCTATCGACTCCTGGGCAATCTCCATCTGTTTGTAGGAGGTCGCGAGGTCGTTCCAGGCATTCGCCATGGCTATCATGAGCATTTGCGAGCTATCCTCAAGCTGCGTTTTGGCAATCTGGGTTTCGAGCTTTTTCTTTTTCATATTGTGAGAACCGCCCCACCAATCGGTAATCGGCACGCTCACTGTGACATATACATTAGCAAACGTGTGCCCCTGGTCGAGCAGATGCTCGTAGTTGTAGCTCGCGCCGGCGGCCACCATGGGCAGATTATCGCCAAGAGCGATTTTCTGCTCAAGTTCCTTTGCCTTGACATTCTGCGTCAGGAGCCCGTGGGCTATTGTCTGGTCGAGACACTCAGCCGGGTCGCGGTAGAGGTCGTGAGGAAACTCTGGCAAAACGCCCACTTCCAAGTCAGTGGCGACATCCACCGAGCCAGCGGTGCCCTTGCCCACATATTGCGACAGGAGCATCTTTACAACTGCCACTCCGTTGTCGAGCTCGGTTTGCGCGACAAGCATCTCGTTGCGCTTCAGCTTCACCTCGAGCAGGTCGTTGGTGGTCGTTATGCCGGCATCAACATAGTTTTGAACCTGCGTGGCGAGGGTGTCGAGCATCCCGACAACCTTTTGCAGCGTGGCCTGCTTTGAGTGGAGCGAAACGAGCTGCCAATAGTATTGCTCGACATCGCGGCGCACCTCGTCGGCACTCTGACGCTGCCTCAGCCGGCTCACCTCCTCCCCGACATGCGCCAGGCGGTTGCCATTGACCAAACGACCGCCCAGAAATATGGGCTGGACGAGATTCACCCCGGCGATTGACCCTTTCTTGAGCAGACTTATGTCGAAGTTCATGTCGGGCATCTCGGGGATGAGCATCGAGAGCGGGAGGTCGAAGTTGTGCCTCAGCATGCCGTGATTGGCTCTGAAAGCCGCCCCGGCCACACTCACCGAGGGGAAATAATGAGTAAACGCCTCGCGAGAGCTTTCTTGCGACGCCTTGAAGGTTAGGTCGGCGGTGCGCATCCGGGCATTGTTTTCGAGCGCGAGGCTCACGCATTCCTCAAGCGTCAACTGCTGCGCGGCGAGCGACGCGGAGCACAATAGCGCCATCGCGGCGGCTATGCTGGATATTTTTTTCATTTTGCGTCGGATTTAGATGAGTTTTTCTCCATCACCTTCCAATAGAGCACCGGGATGACGGTTACGATGAAGAAGAATGTGACAATCGTGCCCCAGAAAATCACTGTGCCCATCGGGCGCCAGAGCGGGGTGCCGGTCATCACCATGGGGAGCACGCCCATCGAGGCGGCTGCCGAAGTGAGGAAGATGGGGCGCATGCGGCGCTGGGCGCTGTGGAGTATGGCGTCCCTGACGCTCATCCCCTCGGAGCGCTGAAGCTCCTCGGCATAGTCAATCATGATAATCACGTTTCGAACGAGGATGCCCATGAGAGAAATGAAGCCGAGCGTGCAAGTGAGCGAAAGCACCTCGCCCTGGATTGCCAGGCCAATGCCGGCACCGGGCACGCACAGCACCATGCACAACAATAGCAATGCGGCAGTGGCGACGTTTTTATAATGCGACAGGAGGATGAAGAAGATAATAACCACCGCCATGAGAAGAGCCGAGATAATCGGGGGCCACATTTCGAGCGACTGGCTGTAGTCGCCGCCATATTCGATGCTGACGCCCTCGGGAAGCTCCATGCTGTCGAGCCGCTTCTTCAGCACATCGGTGACAGTCAAGGCAAAAGCTCCGCGCTCGACCTCTGAGCTTATGGTGACGCACGGAATGCCGTTGCGGTGGGAGAGCTGGCCATAATTCCACGAGGGGGCAACCGTGGCCATCTGGCGCAGGGGAGCCGAGGCCAAGCCCATTACTGGGAGCAACTCGTCGCGCAGAGCGTTGACATCAGAGCGCTCTGACGTCGGGGTGCGGAACACCACGGGGGTGGCGTAAGTGCCGTCCCACAAGGTGGCCACCGGGATGCCCGCGCTGGTGTAGCGCATGGCCAGGTTTGCTTCGAGCAAAAAGTCGCTGAGCCCCAGGCGCGACAACGTTGTGAAGTCGGGCGACACCTGCGCTGCCACGAGGGGCGACTGCAGGCTGCTGCTCTCCAGGTTGATTTCAGGAATGGTGCGCATAATCTGGAGCACGGTGTCGGCCACGGCCTGCAACCGCGAGTAGTCATCGCCCTTTACGCGCACCTCGATGGGATACGCGGCATTGGAATAGGAAAGCTGCTTGAAGCGAATTTTGGCCTCGGGGAAGAAGTCGCGGTATTTGGCGGTGTACTCGTTAAGAATCTCAACAGTGGCCTCGTTGCTGGTTGTGTTAACGATGAACTGGGCGAAATTGGGGCCACCGACCTGCGGCGCGTAGGTTGTTTGGAAACGCGGCGAGGAGCAGCCATGGAAATTGGCCACTGACACCACCCGCTCATCCCGGCCAAGAATCCGCGCCAGCGAGTCGGCCACGATGTTGGTTTTCCCAAGAGGAGTGCCGGTGGGCAGATAAATCTCCACGGCAAACTGGTTGCGCTCGGCGATGGGCATCAGTTGCATGGGGCGTTGCATCAGCAGCCAACCGCCCCCGGCGGTGAGCACCACCGCGAGCACCAGCACCGCCCAGGGGTGGGCAAAGCACACGGCGATGAGACGGTCATAACCAGCCTGCAACACGCGGAGCAGCGAGAAATGTTTTTTTGCCGCCGGGGCAGCGCCGTCGAGCGCGGCGACCTTGGCCGGCTTGATGAACCGATATTGCAGGAAGGGCACCAGGAGCTCGGCAATGAGCAGCGAGCCCATGAGGATAAGCGTGATTGCCCAGGGGAAATCGGTCAGGAAGTCGCGGAACATTCCCGTCATCGTGATCAGGAACGGGAAGAATGTGATGGAAATGGCGAGAGTGGCCGAAAAAATCGATTTCAAAAATTCCGAGGCCGAGCGTATGGTGGCCTCCTTGCGGTCCATCCCCTCCCCTATCAGCTCCACATAGTCGTCGATAATCACAACCGAGTTGTCGACAATCATACCCAGCGAAACGATGAGGCAGGCGAAGGTCACAGTGTTAAGCTCTATGCCGAATACATATAACAGTCCCAGCGAGATGAAGATGGTTATGGGGATGGTGGCGGCGGCTATCAGCGCGACCCTTATGGGAAGCAGCAACACGATTACCACGATAACCGCCAGCACAGCGATCAGGAGCTCGCGAAGGAAATCGAGCACGCTGCTGTTGACCACCTCGGGCTGATTGGTGATTTTGAACAGCGTCACATCCTCGGGAATCTCATTCTGGAACGCTTCGAGCTGTTTCTCGACCAAATCGCCCATCTTGACGATGTTGTTGCCCGATTTCATCTCAACCGAGAGGAGGATGCACTTGCGGCCATTGTTGGTGATGAACGACGAGGGTTCGGCATATTCGCGCTTCACCTCGGCGATGTCCCTGAGGCGCACCAACTCGCCGGCAGGGGTGGCGAGCACTATCTGGTTGGCTATGTCGGCAACGGAATTAATAGGGTTGTCGACATAGATGGGAGCTGTGTAGGAGTCGGACCTCACCTCGCCCCCCGTGGTGCGGAAGCCTTTGGCAAAGAGTTCGGCGGCAAGTGTCTTCTCCGAAACGCCATAGTGCGAAAGCTTTTCAGGATCAACGTTGATTGAAATCTGCTCGTTCTGCTTGCCGTAGACCGTCATGGTGCCGACGCTCTCCACCGTGCGCAGGCGGTCCTGGAGCGCGTCCATATAGTCGCCAAGTTCGCGGTAGGTCTTGTCGTCGCTCTCCATTGTGATGAGCAACGCCGAGGTGTCGCCGAAATTCGAAATCACCTCGACAGCAAGCACTCCCGGCGGGAGCTGCGGCTTCACCCCGGCAAGCTCGCGGCTGAAGGTGTTCCAAAAGGAGTCGGTGTCGGTCACTTTGTCGTCGAGCTCCACATAAATCATCACCATGCCGTTGGTGGCGTTGGAGGTGGTTTTCACCTTGTTAACCTCCTTGAAGGAGAACACGAAATTCTCCAACGGCTTCATCACCTGCTGCTCCATCTCCAGCGACGTGGCTCCGGGATAGACAGCCACCACCACGCCCTCGCGGATGGTGAAGTTGGGGAACTCGTTTTTGTTCATTGTCTGGAGTGCGTAAACGCCGAAAATGACGAGCACGCACACCATCAGCACTACCACATTGGCATATTTAACGCCCCACACCACCAGCGGGGAGTTCTTCACGGGAGGCAGCTTCGAAAGCAGGCCGCCTTCCATTTTGTTCTTTGATGTATCCATCGGGCGCGTCGGTTTAGTTTACGGAAGTGACCTTGGTGCCTTGGGAAACCTTTTCCATCCCGGCAACAATCACTTTGTCGCCGTTGGCGAGCCCCGCCTCGATCATTATCCCCTCGGGGAGCATTTCGCCGGGTTTCACAACCCGCTTGCTCGCGATGCCGGCCGAATCGAGCCACACGAAGTTTGTGTTGTCGGCCGCGAGGAGCACCGCCGACACCGGGAGAACGATGCCCTCGGCCTGCGCCGCCGTGTTCTCGACCTCCACGCTGCAAATCATGCCCGGGAGCAATTTGCGTCCGGCATTCTCGACCTGGTACTTGACCTCGTAGGAGCGCGAAAGCTGGTTTGCCGCCACTCCTTTCTCCACAAGGCGGCCAGCATAGGCGACCCCGGGAACAGCCTCGGTGGTGATTGTGGCCGTCGAGCCATTGGAGAATTTGGAAATCTCATTTTCGGGGATGGATATACCGACCTTCACCGAGCTGATATCCACGATTTTCACCACTGGGACACCAGGCGCTGCAGTCTGCCCCACGGCGGCTATCTTCTCTGAGATTACGCCGGAAACGGGGGCATACAACCGGGCGTCGTCGAGCGCGATGCGGGCAATCTCGGCAGCCTTCTCGGCCTGGCTCAGTTTGCTCTTCACCTCGACCCAGCGGATTTCTGGGAGCGAATTGGAATCGTGAAGCAGCTTCATCCTGTTGTAGGCATCCTTGGCCTGGTCGAGAGTCGCGAGGGCTATATCGTAGGCGTTGCGAAGGGAGCTGTCGTCGAGCGTGCCAATCAACTGGCCTTTAGACACGGTCTGTCCCTCGGCTACGGCGAGGGTCTTTATGGTTCCGGCGGTAGCGAAACTCACCACGCTGCCGCTCTCCTCCTCAACCGTGCCCGAGTAGGAAAACTGCTGGTCCACGCCTCCGTTGGCCACGGACATGGTTTTCACCCGCACCGCGGGCCGAGAGTTATTCTTGTCTTTATCATCATGGTTGCAGGCTGAGAGCACAACCAGTAAAATGGTCAAGGGGAGCACCCGACACGCCAATTTATTATTCATAAACGAAAGATTACGGTTTATTTAAATTCCACAGCGCGAATTTACGCCTCTTCGGCGAGCGAATAAATGTCTGTCGTATTGAAAAAATTGTCATATCGTTCGATTCTCACCCCATTTGGTAGGATATGATGCTGAAAAACCCTATTTTTGTATTCTAAATGCTCCAAGCCCACGATGGACACCATTCTGGATATAACAACGGTCAATGTCGCCTCTGAAAACGACGCGGCAAACGCCTTCGACATGACCGGCCGCTGCGCCTTCGCGATATGCGTCGAGGGCGATTTCGACATCAGAATCCTCAACGAGGAGTATCGCGCCGAGGACCATTGCATAATCGCCTGCATGCCGTTTGTGAAAATTGAAATCCTGCGGGTGCGAAAATCCGGACGAATCATCCTCGGCGGCATAAAACTCGAAGATGTGTTGTCGCTGATCAGCCGCACCATCAACAACACGAACCTCCTGGCCATACAGCAGACACCGCTGGTGCGCATAAGCGAGCAACAGTGCGCCTACCTCCAGGAGTCAATCGGGAGCTTTCTCAACGACCTTGCCGACAGCCACAAAGAGAATCTGAGCGTCAATTGCAACACTCTGCAAAACGAAATCGTGCATTGCCACAGCCAGCTGATTGTGGCGCAAGTGCTGAAAGTCTACCTCACCAACGCCCCGATGGATGTCAAAGGGCACACCCGCCGCGACATAGTGTTTCAGCACTTCATGCTCGACCTCTACAAACATTGCCGCGAACAGCGCGACGTGCAATTCTACGCCGCGCGTTCAGCAGTGAGCCTGAAATACTTTTCGACCATTGTGCGCCAACTTTCGGGCAGCAGCCCATCGGAGTGGATCGAGACCGTCGTTGCCGGCGAGGCAAAATCCCTTCTGAACGAAAGCCAACGCAGCATAAAGGATATAGCCGCCACCCTCAACTTCCCCGACGCGCCAACCTTCACAAAATACTTCCGCCGCGTCACCGGCATAACCCCCAAAGCCTACCGCCGCTCACTGGTGTGAACCGACTTATTCGTCGGTGGTGTCACTTGTTGAAGTTCTTGGTGAAAAATTCGGCGAGGCGGTCGAAGGGGATAATATCCTTTTGGTCGTAAAGGTCGGTGTGGCTGGCTCCCGGTATGACGACGAACTCCTTGTTATCACCTTTCAGCTTGCCGAAAGCATCCTTGCCGAAGTAGAACGAATGGGCCTGGTCGCCATGGATGATCATCACCGCGTTTTCAAGCTCGCCGGCATACTCGAAGAATTTGAAATTGAGAAACGGCAGGTTTGAGGTCACGTTCCATCCCCCGTTGGAGTTGAGCGAGCGCTTGTGGTAGCCGCGTGGAGTTTTATAGTAGGCGTGATAGTCTTTGACGAATTTTGGCGCATCGTCGGGGAGCGGGTCAACGACGCCGCCACCAAGTTTATAGGCGCCCTCGCGGTAGTCCGCGGTGCGCTGGGCCGCCATCGCGGCTCGTTTCGCGTTGCGCTGTTCGGGGGTGTTCTCGCTGTCGAAGTAGCCGTTGGCGTTGACGCGCGTCATGTCGTACATAGTCGACGCGACTGTAGCCTTGATGCGCGGGTCGTTGGTCGCGGCCTGGATCGCGATGCCCCCCCACCCGCAGATGCCCAGGATGCCGACCTTGTCGGCATCAACATCGGCGCGCGAAAGCAGATAATCGACAGCGGCGCTGAAATCCTCGGTGTTGATGTCGGGAGAGGCCACATAGCGTGGCGCGCCCCCGCTCTCGCCCGTGTAGGATGGGTCGAAAGCGATGGTGAGAAAGCCCTTTTCGGCCAGTTCCTGCGCGTAGAGACCCGACGACTGCTCCTTCACCGCGCCAAACGGGCCGCTGACTGCGATTGCCGGGAGCCGCCCCTCGGCATTCTTCGGCTTGTAGAGGTCGGCGGCGAGGGTTATGCCATAGCGGTTAGCGAACGTCACCTTTGAATGGTCGACTTTCTCACTCTTCGGGAAAGTCTTGTCCCATTCCTGAACGAGCGTGAGGGCTTCTGTTTTCATCATATTGTCGGTTGTTTGATTTTGAGCGTTCAACGGAGCCACGGAGGCGAGCGCCGCCACCGCGGCGAGGAGAATCTTGTTCATTCGTTTAAATATGCTTGATTAACTTCGCGGGGATACCGCCTACGATGGTCGCGGGGGCGACATCCCTGCTCACCACCGCTCCAGCGGCGATAATAGCGCCATCGCCAATGCTTACACCGGGCAGGATGGTCACGTTGGCCCCGACCCACACTTGGTTACCGAGCCTGACGGGCGCGCATACCATATCGCCGCGCCTTTCCGGGGCTTTTGAATGGTTAACGGTGCATATCGTGCAGTTATGGCCTATGAGGCAGTCATCGCCGATGACGATGCCGCCCCAGTCCTGGAAAGAGCAACCCATATTGATGAAGGTGCGCCGCCCGATGGTGATATTCTGGCCGCAATCGCTATAAAACGGCGGAAAAAGCCCGAACCCCTCGTCGAGCGGCTTGGCGATAAGCCGCGACATCAGCTCGCGAAGCTCGTCGGGCGAGTGGTAGGAGCTGTTGATTTCCGATGTGAGGCGCAACGCGCGCTGGCTCATCGAGTGCATCACCCGATGGGCGTCGCTACCGGCGGCAATGAGATTGCCCGCCGCGGCATAACTGAGAAAATCCTGGTCCGTCATACATCGCGAAATTACATCAAAACAATTTACACCCCCCTACCCAATTTACGGATAAACCAACCCAGATTACCGAATGCGAAGAGAGGCTGCTCAACGTGTTGTCGCCGAGCAGCCTCTTGGGAAGGGAGATTACTTGTTAAACCCTTTGCTGAAGGGTATAACCGCACCGCGCTCTCCATCCATAGCAAACTGTAAAATCAATGCTATCGGATTCCTGAAATCGTCATTACCTTAAAAACTGAATCATTTAACCTTAGTGAGTCTCAACTCGTCGACCAGGAGATGGTTTGTGGCGATGTTCATATTCTCGTCCTCGGGCAGGAACTTGATTGTGACCGTGTGACGACCTTTCGCCAAATCAACCAACAAGGTGTTTGAAAAACCCCAGTCGCTCCAGTTGTTGCGACCCCGGTGGGGCATCACCGCTATACCCGCGTCCTTGCCATCGACATAGATGGTGCGGATGCCGCATCGGTTCTCGGTGTTAACCGGGCCATTGCCGTTGGCATATCGCAATCTCAGGCCGTAGCGCCCGTCCTCGTCGACTTCAACGGGTATCGCCACATCGGCGGTTGACCGGTCGAGCTCGAGGAATCCCCCACCGTTATAGCCTGAGACGGCTTCATTGGGCTGATAGGCAACCTCTTTCGAGCGCATAGAGGTCGATTCCCCGGGCATCTGCACCACGATGAGGGGCCGCGTTGAGCGCGGTTCTGAAGCGAAGCCTTCAGTGCCGTTATCGGCCACGCCAATCACCTGGTATTCGCCGGGAACGGAGGCATCGAAAGTGGTGGAAGTGGTTTCTGCCACGCGCTCTCCATCGCGCACAACCACATAGTGATTGATGTATTCAATTGGATTCCAGCAAAGAGTGTTGCCTTCAAGCCACGCGATCGGGGTGAGCGGTGCCTTCTCGTTGGGGATGTTGTTGACACGCATAGGCGCGATTTCGTTGTCGGCCATGACAATCACCACGTCCAACGCCCCCTTGGCTTTCTTTGCCAGAATCTCGGGAGCCTGCTCTTTACCATTTACTGTGAACGACTTGATTTCGTTGCCGTAGCCTTTGACAGTGATGTTGAGCACCGCGTCGCGGTATTTGAAATTGTCGAGTTTGAGCTCGCCGCCGAGAGCTTTGGGCACAAACGGATGAAACATGAGGCGGTCGGCTCCATATTCAATTCCGAACAGAATCTTATGCGTCAAAGCGAGATTGCCGCTCAGGCACCATAGCATGTTGGATGAGTTGAGCTCGGTGTAAATGTCGCCGTTGTCGAGATTGAAATTCTCCTTGTTGGTGCAAAACAGCGCCGCCGGACGCACAACGGCCCCGATCGCTTGCATCACGCCATCTTCGTTGCCTGCTTTGGCATTGGCAATCGCCCACCAGCAACCCACCCAGGGCCAAAGGGCATTGTTGTGGTAGTTGGGCATATCGGCAATCTGAGGATAGAAAATCGCCGCGCCAAACGGGGTCGTGGGATTGTTTTCGATGATTGATTTCGCACGCCCGGCATCGGCCACATCCCACAGAATGGCAAGCGACTCGCCCAGTGTTTCGGCTCTCGGATTCATTATAAGGTTGTCGCGTCCATAGAGATACATGCCGTAATAGCCTTTGTCGTCCATCCATAGATGACGGTTTATGCCGTCGACAATCTTTGCCGACATCTCACGCGCCTCCTTAGCCACCTGCTTGTGGCCTAATTCGGCGGCAACCTCGGCGAGCACCTTCCAAGCCTGGGCATGCACGATGGAGGTGGAGAGGGTTTCGGTGTTGTAAATGTCGGCACACTGCATCCATTTTGGATGGCTCTGCTCGCGCCAGTCGATAAAGGAGGTTTCGCCCTTCGCGAGACCGGTTTCGGGGTCGTAGACTGTCCGGGCATCGGTCTCAAGCGATTTTTTGATAATCGGGTAGATATATTCAAGCCACTCGCGGTCGCCGGTCACTTTGTAGACCTCGTAAGCGGCGACACACCAGATTTCGCGGTCGGTGGAAACGGGCCAAGCGCCGCCGCTGCCGGTATCCTGGATGACGCGCCCCAGAGGGTCGACCTTCTTCATCAATGAAATCCTGGAAGCTTCAGGCTGCAGATAGGCCATAGACAGAAGGATGGAGTAGCTCACGTCGCGGGTCCACACGCCGGCCCACTCCTTGCCGGTGCGGAGAGTGGTGTCGGGCTCCACGGCGTTGACCATCTCGTCGAGTGCCATGTTGTAGACCGCCTCGTGCAGTCGGTTGCCCGACGTCAGCACGGGATAGGGAGCGAGGTCGTTCTTCTTTTTCCACTCCTTTGAGATGGGCATAAAGTAGCCGGGTCGCGCCGAATAGGTCGATTTGATTTCGTAGGGTGACACAGCCGTGGCGAAAAACTCGTCCTGGAAGATTGTGTCGCCCGACCATCGGTAGGCGGGCGTCGACACTATGTCGGCCGCGGCAAGCGGGGTGGCGGCCGCCAAGCCGCATATAATCGAGATAAGGGGTGTTTTCATCGGTCCAATCAAATTTTTGCAAGTTTAATCGCGCATCCGCCGCTTCGACCCTGTGGTATGTCGAGGACCGTTTCGGAGGTAACATCGCGCTGCTCGATAACAACGGGATAAGGGTTCGTGTCGAAATGGGCGTCGTCGCCGTCGCGGTAGATGGTGGCCCGGTAGGTAGCTCCCGGGTCGAGGAAAGCGAGATCAATGTGGGCCGTGCGGGCCTCGTCGCCGGTGGCGCTGCCGACATACCATGTGTCGACGCCTTTGCCCTTGCGGGCGGTGGTGACGTACTTGCCGATTTCGGCCTCGGGGTAGCACGTCTTATCCCAGTCGGTGGGGCAGTCGCACACGAACTGGAAAGGGCCCGGATTGGCCTCGTAGTTCTCAATCTCGTCGGAAGCCATCTGGAGCGGCGAGTAAAGAATCACGAACAGTGCGAGCTGCTTTGCCAGCGTGGTGTTCACATGGGTCTGGGGAACAACCGTGTTCTCAAACCTGAAAGTGACGGGGGTGAAGTCCATAGGGCCGGCCAGGCCGCGGGTGAAGGGCAATGTGACCGTGTGCGACGGCGGATTACCCCCCTCGGGGTTCCACGCGTCATATTCCTGCCCGCGCACCCCCTCCTGGGTCATCAGGTTGGGATAGGTTCTCTGCAATCCGGTGGGCATCACCGGCTCGTGGTTGTCGACAGCCAGCTTGTGGCGGGCGGCAGCCTCAATCACTTTGCGATAGTGGCGCACGCCAAACTGGCTGCTGTGCAACTCCTTGTTGTCGAGCATATCGCCAACATAGCCGGTTTTAACGTAGTGCATGCCGTTGTCGGCATAGAGCTTCATGCCCTGCTCCATCTGGCTCTCGTAGTTGGCTACGCGCCCGCCGGTTTCGTGGTGGCCGATGAGGGCCACCCCTATTTCGCGGCCATGGCGATTGATTTCGGCGATGTCGAAATCGTCGTAGGGCTTAGTGAAGTCAAACTCCCATGTGGCCCAGTCGGGGTTCCACCCCTCGACGAGTACCCCGCCAAAATTGTTGCGGGCGGCGAAGTCCATGTAGCGCTTCACGTTTTCGGTGGTAGCCCCGTGGCGCGGACCGGCCTCCCAGGTAGCGGTGCGCATGTGGTAGCACCACCACACCCCAAGATAACGCTGGGGCTTGCAGAAGTCGGCGGCATCATCGACAACGCAAGGCTCGTTGAGGTTGAGCATGATGCGGCTCAGTGCCATGTCCCCGGCATTGTCGGCAATAATCACGGTGCGCCAAGGCGATACGCGGGTGTCGGAAACGAATACCTTTTCGCCCGACTGCCAGGGGGTGAGCTCGGCCTTGAGCGTGTTGCTGCCCGGGGTGGCTTGCAGGTTCATGGCCGCGTAGTCGGTGAGGTTGGCCTCGTGAATCGCTATATGAGTTCCGTCGGCGCAGCGGATGGTGAGCGGGGTCGACACCTTGCCGATGCTGTCGAGCGGCAACTCGCGGAAAAGGGCCTCGTAGAAGCGATAGCCCTCGGAGGGGATGCTCCAAGTGCGCGGGCACTCGTCGAAGGCAAATTCCGTCAGCTCGTCCATGATCACGAAATCCCCGAGGGCTTTCTGGCGCGGAAATTCATATCGGAAGCCGATGCCGTCGTTAAACACCCTGAACACCACGTCGATTGTGCGCCCTGGCGCGGTTTTCTTTTGAGCCAGGGTTACGCGGAGCTCGTTGTAGTTATTCTCGATTGCCGACTCCTCGCCCCACACCGGTGTCCAGGTTTCGGAGTGGGAGTCGCGTGAGACCCCCTTCACCGACATGCCGTCGGCAAAGTCGGGAATATCCTTAAAACTGAGGCCGAGTCGCGAGGGGCGCAGGATGCGGCGTCCGCCGCGGTCAACAGAGTATTGGGGCACTCCGTCATGAACGTCAAACAGGAGTTTTACATTCGAGTCGGGTGAGGCAACTTCGAGCGGCTTGGCTGAGACCGCGAGGGCCGCTCCCAGCGCGAGCGCTATGGTAAACAATCGTGCTATCATGGGGCTCAGTCGATATGCGTCACATGGATTTTATGCTTGTTGCCGTCGATCACAACCTTATAGCGGCCACTCTCAGTGACGTGCCACTTGTTGTCGGGGTCGCCCGCGGGCATAAGCGCTATTTCGTCGGACTCGGCACCCGCGGCATTGATGATGGTGCCGCCTGTGGCGGGCATTATGAACGCGCCACCCCAGTTGCCGGGCTCCATGGGGCACTTGAACTCGCCCTCGTTGAGCTGGCCCTCATACTGGAATGTGTTGTCGTCCACGCGGTCCATCTGTACCGGGCTGTCGATGTTCCAGCCGGCCGAGGTGGCGTCGCCCACCATCCAAAGGTTCTCGATTTCGTAAGGTTTAACGGGGATTTCGACCACGGTGAGGTCCTTGTCGGAGTCGCACGCCGTAAGCGCCATGGACGATAAAAGGGCGCCAAATAGTATATCACGGAGTTTCATGGGGTTTTCGTATTAATATCCGGGGTTTTGTTTCAGGTTATGGTTGGTGTCGATCGCTTTTCGGGGAACGGGGAAAATGGCGGTGTGCTTGTCGGCATCGGCATTCTTATCCCACCAAGTGGCGGTGTTGAATTTGCCAAAACGCACAAGGTCGGTGCGTCGGCGGCTTTCCGCAAAGAACTCGCGGCCCCATTCATCGAGCAGCTCCTGCTCATCAAGGGTGGCTTTTCCTTCGGGGGCATAGAGGGTTGCGGCCCATTCGGTGGCGGGATAGTTGCGCTTTCTGACGCTGTTGAGCAGCTTGGCGGCGCCTTCGATGTCGCCCGAACGGAATTTGCACTCGGCAAGCGAGTAGACGACCTCGGCCAGGCGGATTTCAACGCAATCAGATTCCAGTTGGCCGGCATCGGAGTCGGAGTAGAAGGGATATTTGGCAAAGTGGTAGCCCGAGTTGTGGTCGCCATTCTGAAGGTTGCTCGTTTTGTCGGCAGGCCATTCGCCGTGTTCAAGGCCGCTGAAGCGCCCGACCGCGTCGCGGATGTCGAGCTCGTAATTGCCGTAGGGATCGGTCACATATTCCTCACCCTCCTTCACCGAGGGGAGCTTGCCAAAAATGAAGAGGCCTTCGCGGGTGCTGTTGCCCAGATTGCGGTAGAGTTTCAGGCGCACGTCGGAAGGATATTTGCGAAACTTCTCCACGGTGTTGCCCAGGGTGTAGGGGTAAAGGTCGCCATTGAGGTCGTAGCTCGGGGTGCACGCATACTTGCAGTTGTGGTCGCCTGCCTCGGCCTTGGTGTCGCCGACATAATAGCGGAATTGCGAGGGGGTGGTCCACCAGTAGGTGTCGCCCTGGTAGTGCCAGAATGTGTAGCCCTGCGACGAGGGGAATGCGAAAATCACCTCGGCGCACTCTTCGTTATTCCAGTCGAAAGGCGCGTCCCAGCGGTCGGCCAGGGTATAGGAGCCGAACTCGCCGTTGAGAATGCGCTGCGCCCACTTGGCGCAGTCGTCATAGCGCGGAGTGCCGATCCATGCCTCAGCATTGAGATAGAGCCTCACAAGCAGAGAGGCCGCCCCGGCTCGGTTCCATTGTGCCTGGTAGATGCCGTTGCCTCCGTTGCCGTTCTTCACGTTCAGTTGGCCGACGCTCTCGGTGAGTTCATCCTCGATGAACGAGAAGAGCCTTTCGGGCGACACCTGGCCTTTGGAGTTTTGCGACGCGTCTTTGCTCACTGCCAGGGGCACATTGCGGAAGCTGTCGAGAAGCCTGATGTAGAACCAGGCGCGGAGCACGCGGCATTGGGCTTTGAGATTGCTGAACTCTTCGTCGGTGAACCCGAACTGCGATGCCGAGAGGGTCTGCAGGTCGTCGATGACGTAGTTGGCCTGCATGATGCCCTGGTAGCAGCCATTCCACTCGGTTTCGATGGTGCCCTCTTCGACGGTCCAGGTGTGGTAGTGATAGCGTCGCCAGAGGCCGCCGTCGTCCCACCATCCGTCGCGGGCCGGGGTTATGAGCTGGTCGGCGGTGAGCTCGTTGAGCACATGGCGGCTCTGGATGCTCCAGAATCCATGCTCGAAGGGTCGCAACACGGCTCGGATAACGTCGTTTTTCGTGTTGTAGTAATTGCCTGAGGAAACCTGGTCGTAAACAGTTTCGTCGAGATCGGTGCAGCTGGCCATAGAGAGGGCTACGGCCATGGCGCCGACGATATATGATAAAATCTTCATTGTTCTGTTGTTTAAGGTATTAGAAGTCCAGTTGAACGCCGAAAATAAACTGGCGGCATGAGGGATAGTAGGTTCTCGAACCTGTCGCTCCAGGAGTGAGTCCGTTGGTCTGGAACGACGAGGGGTCGACACCGCTGTAGGAGGTGATGGTGAAGAGGTTTTTACCCGTGAAGGTCAGTCGGATGCTGTCGAGGAAACGGCGATTGAGCCTGAAGGTGTAGCCCAGGGTGAGAGCGTCGAGCTTCACATAGTCTCCTTTCTCGAGATAGTAGTCGGTCACCTCCTGGCTCCCTTTCAGAGGGGCATATTTCGTGTAAGCTTTCTCCATAACGTTGCCGTTGAACGACTGGTGGCCGTAGTAGAAGTCGTGGATGTTGAAGATATCGTAGCCAAACGCGCCGCGGAAGAAGAGCGACAGGTCGAAATTCTTATAGCGGAAGGTGTGGGTCATCGACGCGGTGAATTTGGGGAGGCCGTTGCCAACAACCTGGCGGTCGTCCTCGGTGCCTTCGGAAGCGGGTTTTATGTTGCCGTCTTTGTCGTAGATGGCCCAGTTGCCGTTCTCGTCGATGCCGGCGTAGCGATACATGTAGAAGTTGCCCAGGCGCTTACCCTTTTCGATGCGCTGGAGGTTGTGGAACGGATAGGGGTCCTCGGTTCCCACCATGTCGTAGTAGTCCTGCCCGACGTATTCTGAGTTGCTGAAATCAACAAACTTGTTGTCCATTGTCGCGCCGACAAAATCAATCGCGTAGGTGAAATCGCGGGTGGTGACGGCGTTCCATCGGATGTCAAACTCAAAGCCTGAGTTTCGCATCGTGCCCACGTTGACGAAGGTGGAGCTGAACAGGTATGGCGGCACCGAGACATCGTAGTCGCCCAGAAGGTCGTGCTGGGTGCGGGTGTAATAGTTGAGCGAGCCGCTGAGTTTGTTGTTGAACAGGGCGAAGTCGATGCCCACGTTCCAGTTCTTGGCCTTCTCCCAATGTAGCTCAGGGTTGACGTTTTTGCCCGGGCCCCACACCTGGTAGTATTTGCCCTGGTAGTAATAGTAGCCGAAGCCGCTCATGGTGTTGAGTGATTTATAGCTGTCGAAGTCCTGGTTGCCGGTTTCGCCATAGTCGCCGCGGATTTTCAACTCGTTAACCCACTCGACACCGCGCATGAATGGTTCCTCGGAGATGCGCCAGCCCAACGACACGGCGGGGAAATTGCCCCACTTGTGGTTAGCGCCGAATTTCGACGAGCCTTCGTGGCGCAGCGAGGCGGTGGCAATGTAGCGGCCTTTCCAGTCGTAGCTCAACCGACCGAAGAACGCGATCAGTTTGGAATCGTTTTTGTAGGAACCGAGGCCCACTTTGCCCTCTTCCTTGGCCCACGCGCCGGTGCCGAGATTGTTGGCCCCGAGACCGTCGTTGGGGAAGTCTTTGTTCTCGGCGTTCACGCCGGAATACTGGCTATACTGGTAGGAGTAGCCCAGCATGGCCTTCACATTGTGGCCGTTAAACGAGCCGGTGTAGTTGAGGAGCCATTCGAGGCTGCGCTGGAAGCCTTTTGAATAGCTGCGTGAGCCTTCGCCGTCGTAACCATTGTTCTGCGCCAGGGTCGAGGTCGAGGGGCGGAACCAGTAGTTGAAGTTCGAGTCCTCATGGTCGGCCACCGTCACCTGGGTGTTGAGGGTTTGCGAGGGCCAGCTCCCTTTCGAGAAGAGGGGCAGCAGGTTGAGTTTCACCGTCGCGTCGGTTTCGAGAAGCTTCGTGGTGGCCGAGTTGTCCTCGAGCTCCATCATTTCAACGGGATTATAGCCGGCGGTCTGGCCGGTGAAATTGGTGTATTGAGCCCGGGCTTCATCCCAGATGGGGGTTGTAGGGTTGGCTTCAAGGGCGTTGCGGAAAACATCCCACGAGGCCACCTTGCGCTCGATCACTCGCGGGGCAACGTTGAGCGTGAACGTCAGCAGGCCCCCCTTGGTGGTGTGGTTGATTGAGGCTCGTCCGCCAAACTCCTCGCGGTTGGAGTAGCGGTCGACACCGTTCTGGGTACGATAGTCAACGGTCGCGCGGTAGTTGGTCTTTTCGTTGCCACCACTGATGCTCACGGTGTGCGACGTGCCCCAGCCGGTACGGGTCACAGCGTCGAGCCAGTCGTCGTTGCCACCGAGGTCAACACCGTTGACAGCGTCGGCGCGGAGCTCGCGGTAGGAAGCGGCATCGAGCATCTTAAGCTCGTGGTTGGCGACATTTGCTGTCACTGTGCCGATATACGAGGTGTGGACCGCGCCGTCGCGGGCACCCTTCTTGGTTGTCACCACTATCACGCCATTGGAACCTCGGGTGCCGTAGATAGCGGCCGCGGCACCGTCCTTGAGGATGTCGAAGCTGGCAATATCATTAGGGTTGAGGTTGGTGAGATTGCCTCCCGGAACACCGTCAATCACAATCAGCGGGCCAAGACCGGCCGCGCGCGACGACACGCCGCGAATTTGAATCGAGGCCTGGTTGTTGGGGTCGCCAACGCCGGTGTTGGTGATCGACACGCCCGGCACTTTGCCCTGAATCATCATCGTGGGATCGAGCGAGCTCGACGCGAGGAAGTCTTCGGCGCTGATGTGGGCAACGGTCGAGGTCACCTCCTTCTTATCCATCGTGCCGTAGCCCACAACCACTATTTCGTCGAGCATGGCCGAATCCTCTTTTAATAATATGGTGATTTCCGAGCGCCCGTTGACCGGCACTTCCTGGGGCTGGTAGCCCACATAGCTCACAACAAGGGTCGCCTTGGGGTCGACATTAGGAATGCTGAATTTGCCGTCGATGTCGGTGGAATTGCCCTGGGGTTTGTTTTTAACCTGGACCGACGCGCCAATCAATGGCTCATTGTCTTTCTCGTCAAGCACCACTCCCTTCAAGTCCAATGCGTGCGCCGTGTGGGCGAAGCAGCTGACCATTAAAGAGAACAGCAGCGCGATAGCTGTTTTTCTTTTTGTTTTTTTCATGGCTGTTGATTTTACAGTTATACCGCAAAATTAGCCCGCGGGAGTGCGGCAGTCAACCCGTTTAATGCAAAATTAAACAACAAATAATCCAATAAGTCTTATCTTACAGCAATTTAACACAAAAGCACAATCCCGATAATTAAACTATTTTTTCGCCGAATTAAACCTCAAAAAAGGCCTTTATATTTTCGGGATGGCCATGATTTGGTCGTCAAAGCGGGCGTTGTCGACAATCGACTTCGACTTGATTTTGGTTTTGTAGACGTAGACGGTTTTGACCGATAAGTTGAGGTATCTCGCCACTTCCTGAGTGTCGGAGATTCCCAGCCTCATAAGCGCGAATATCCTCACCTCGACCGGCAGCTCCGCGGCATTGGCCTCCAGCGGAGAGTCCTCGGGCTTGAACAACTTATTGAACTCCCCGACGAAGTTGGGGAACAACGAGAGGAAAGCCTTGTCAAACGAGTGATAGATGCGCGCACGCTCCTCCTTGATTCCCATTTCGTAGGGCAGGAATTTTATGGCGTCGTATTTCTTGTCCTTGAGCATCTTGACAACATTCAGACATTTTTCCTCCACGCTGTTGACAAAGGCCGAGTTCATGTAGAGCGACTGCATAATGTAGCCATCCTTTATCGCTGTCACCTCGTTTAGCTGGTCTATGGCGCTCTTCAGCTCGGTGTTGACGCGGTCCACCTCCTCCGATTTCTGCTTCAGGGCGCGGTTGGCGGCCTCTACCTCGCGATTCTTCTTTCTGATTTTGGAAAGCAGGAACAGCGTGAGCATCAACAATAGGAAAATCACACCGGCTACGATGCCGTAGCGCCACACCCGGCTGCTGAGTTTGTTGTGGTGCTCGACCTCGATCATCCTCATAGTGGTGCTCGTTTCGTCCTTTCGGAGGTGGGTGTTGTAGAACGAGGCATCGTCGAAAGCTATATGGATTAGTTTGTACGCTTCGTCAAGCTCCGATTCCGCAAACAGAAGCTCGGCAAGCATTTTGGCCGCCGTGGTTTCCTTGATGTCGCCCCGGATATCGTGGATTGCCGACAACGCGAGGTAGTATTTCGCGTCCTCGCGGTTACCAAGCTCCAACGACAGACGGCCCAGAAGCGAATACTGCACAGCCTTCTCATGGTTGGGCAGCTCATATCGCCGCAGAATCCTGAGCCGCTCATTGAACGCCCGCTCTGCCGATGGCGAAACGATTTGCTCGCGCTCGAGAATGGCGATATGATACGCCCCCGTGTTGCGGTCAGACACTGCGATCAACGAGTCGAGGACCTCGAGCCGCTCGCGCTCGTAGGCCCCGCCCAGCACCGTGGCCGGTCCGCCGACATATCCGCCCAGGTTCTGAAAATAGCGGTTGCACAAATTGTAATATCGCGGGAGAGATCGCACCGGGAGGTCGCTGACTTCGATTCTGTCTTTAAGCTCGGATGCCTCCTTGAAGAAACCCACCGAGGTGTAATAGTCCATCAGCGACATATTGGCCAACGCCACCCCTCTGGCATCATCAGCCTCCGACGCAAGGTCGCCGAGCATCCGCGCGTAATGATAGGCCGAGTCCGACTGGTAGCACCGATACTCGTCAAACAGCTCGAGGCATGATTGAAACCGCTCCCGGGCAGTTGCCGCTTCCTTGAGCTCCTGCCG
>CAYTBH010000024.1:0-26512 GCA_964435935.1 uncultured Alistipes sp. | reverse complement strand
CTATATTATATAATGGGGATTGGGCCAAGCGCGCCAATAAGACCGATAGGACCAATAAGATTAATTGGCCCAACGGGCTTATTAGCCTTATTGATGCGGCCCGGTGGCGCGGGCGTTGCGGTTGTTGGCGATTTTTAGTAATTTTGCGGGAAGGAAATGAATATGGAACGTCGACACCTTAGAGGGCGGCAGGTTGACATGACCCACGGCCCGCTCGCAAAGAAGATTTTGTTTTTTTCCTTGCCTCTGATTGCCAGCGGCATCCTCCAGCAGTCGTTCAACGCCGTGGACGTGGCGATGGTGGGCCACTACTCTACGAGCCAGGCCATTGCGGCGGTCGGCAGCAACGGACCGATTATCAGCATATTGGTGAACCTGTTTCTGGGCATCGCCGTGGGCGCCAACGTTGTGATCGCCACCTACCTTGGGCAGCGGCACAACGAGGCGGTGAAGCGGTCGGTGTCGACAGTGGCCGTGGTGGCGTTAGTGTCGGGGCTGGTTCTGACGGCCTTAGGGGTGACCCTGGCGCGCCCGATTCTGGAAGCGATGAGCGCCCCGGCCGACGTGATCGACCTGGCCGAGCGCTACCTGAGCATATATTTTTGCGGGATGCCCTTCCTGATGATTTACAACTTCGGGTCGGCAATCATGAGGAGCGTGGGCGACACCCGGCGGCCGTTCTACTCGCTGCTCGTTGCCACGGTGTGCAACTTCGCGCTCGACTGGCTGTTTGCCGGTCCGATGGACGCGGGGGTCGACGGCGTGGCGTGGGCCACGGTGATAGCCAACGGCGTTAACGCCCTGATCATGGTTTGGTTCCTCACCCGCGAGCCCGACCCCATCACGCTGACGTTCAGCAAATGGAAAGTGTCGGGCTACGACCTGAAAAAGATGCTCCAGATCGGTATCCCCGCGGGGCTGCAGGGCATGGTGTTTTCGATTTCGAACATCTTCATTCAGTCGGCCATCAACAGTTTCGGGGCGACAGCCATAGCCGGGTCGGCCACAGCGCTGACATTTGAGGCCTACTGCTACTATATAGTGAGCGGCTTCTGCGCCGCGACCATCGCCTTCACGGGGCAGAATTATGGCGCCGGAGAAGCGGCCCGTTGTCGCCGGGTGATGCGTATATGCTTGCTTTACAGCCTCGCGCTGTGCGGCACGGCCAACTGGCTCATCGTGTGGCAGGGCGCGGGGGCGGTGAGCCTCTTCACCGCCGACCCCGAGGTGGCCCACTACGCCATGGAGCGCTTCCACACCGTGCTCGCCTTTCAGTTTTTAGCGAGCACCTACGAAATCCCGGGGTCCTACATGCGCGGCCTCGGTTACTCGATGACCCCGATGGTGCTGACGATTTTCGGCACCTGCGTTCTGCGCCTGGGGTGGTGCTACATCTTCGCCGACATCGACAACACATTCAGCAACCTATTGAGAATCTACCCCATAACCTGGATCGCGACCGGCATAGCGGTGTTCAGCGCCGCCCTCATCGTGCAACGCCGCGTGTTCAGGAAAATGAAAACGCAACCAATCACGCCATGAAAACGATAGCACTGACGCTAATAATAGCCGCAGGCGCGGCCCTCGCCCCTTCGGCAGAGACCCTGCGGTTTGACCTCACCGGGGCGAAAACACCCCGCGAGGGGTTCACGCCCGTGGCCCCGACCACGCTCTACACCGACTCAGCCGGCTACGGCTACGACTTCGTGCCCGGCTGGGATGGCCGCTCGGACAAGCCATACTTCTTCTCGGTGGCGGTGCCCGACGGCAACTACCGCGTGCGCGTCACCCTGGGGAGCAAGCGCTCCGCCGGAAGCACCACCGTGCGCGCCGAGGCGCGGCGCATGATGATTGAAAACGCCGCCACCCGCAAGGGCGAACTCCGCGAGGCCGCGTTCATCGTCAACAAGCGCGACGACCGCATCGACGACAAAGAGCGCGTGAAGCTGAAGGCCCGCGAAAAGGGGTGCATCAACTGGGACGACAAGCTGACACTCGAGTTCAACGGCTCGGCCCCCAGGGTGAGCTACATCGAAATAGAGCCGGCCCCCGAGGTGCCGACGGTGTTCCTCTGCGGCAACTCGACCGTGGTCGACAACCAGGCCGAGCCCTACACGGGGTGGGGCCAGATGCTGCCCCAGTTTTTCAACGACAGCGTCGCGGTGGCCAACTACGCCGAGTCGGGGCTCACGGCGAGCGTGTTCCTCAGCCAGGGGCGCCTGAAAAAAGCGATGACGCAGATGAAGCCCGGCGACTATGTGGTGGTTGAGTTCGGCCACAACGACCAGAAACAGAAGGGCCCGGGGTGCGGCGCCTACTACAATTACGCCTACTCGCTGAAGCAGTTCATCGACAACGCCCGCCGCCAGGGAGCCACCCCGATCCTTGTCACCCCGACGCGCCGCCGCGACTTCGGCGACGACGGGCTCGTGCGCGACACCCACGGCGACTACCCCGCGGCGATGCGCGAAATCGCCGCCCGCGAGGGGGTGTTCCTCGTCGACTTCCAGACAGAGACAAAGAAACTGATCGAGGCCATGGGCCAGGAGGGGTCGAAACAGCTCTTCGTCCACTGCCCGGCGGGAACCTACGAGGGGCAGGAGGCCGACATTGCCGACAACACCCATTTCAGCAACTTCGGCGCGCGCGAAATCGCGCAAATCTTCGTCGACGCGGTCAGCCGCTCGCCGCTTGGGCTGGCCGGGAGCATAGCCCCCGGGTTCGGGGGGTTCGATGCCTCGAGTCCCGACGACCCCGCGGCCTACATCTACCACCTCTCGCCCTTCGTGCTGACGAACAAGCCCGCGGGAAACTGAGCGCCCCCGCGAGGTGGAATAATTGACGGCCCCCTCCCCGCCGCCGGCGCCCACGGAAGCGCCCCGCCGCCGGCATTAACCATATAACGCCTATTTTTGCACAGGATTACAAGCAAACTGAACGCATTTACACACTTGCGAGAGCCGGGGCTGAGCTTTTTTTCGTAACTTTGCGATGCTAAACCCCGGGAGCCCCATGCCGGCACCCGGGCTGACAAAACCTTGAATATACAAACCAAACAAAAACATCATCATGGTAAATTTCTCACTTGAAGGCAAGGTGGCCCTCGTCACCGGAGCCGCCTATGGAATCGGTCTGGCCATCGCCCAGGCTTTCGCTGAAGCCGGCGCAAAAATCGTGTTCAACTGCTCGCGCCAGGAAACCGTTGACCGCGGCCTCAAAGCATACAAGGAGCTCGGAATCGACGCCAAAGGCTACCTTTGCGACGTGACCGACGAGGAAGCTGTGAAAGCCATGGTTGCCGACATCGAAGCCACCGTGGGCACCATCGACATCCTGGTGAACAACGCCGGCATCATCAAGCGCATCCCCATGGAGCAGATGGCCGTCGAGGACTTCCGCCGCGTGATCGACGTTGACCTCGTAGCCCCCTACATCTGCGCCAAAGCTGTCATCCCCGGCATGATCAAGAAGGGCCACGGCAAAATCATAAACATCTGCTCGATGATGAGCGAGCTCGGCCGCGAAACCGTGAGCGCCTACGCCGCCGCCAAGGGTGGCCTGAAGATGCTCACCCGCAACATCTGCTCGGAATATGGCGAGCACAACATCCAGTGCAACGGCATCGGCCCGGGCTACATCGCCACCGAGCAGACCGCCCCGCTCCGCGAAATCCAGCCCGACGGCTCGCGCCACCCCTTCGACCAGTTCATCATCTCCAAGACCCCCGCTGCCCGCTGGGGCACACCAGAGGACCTCATGGGCCCCGCAGTGTTCCTCGCCTCCGACGCCTCTGACTTCGTCAACGGCCACGTCCTCTACGTCGACGGCGGCATCCTTGCCTACATCGGCAAGCAGCCCAAATAAAAAACCGCGCCGTAAATGGAACAAGTTTTCAGCTACATCATAGGGCTCGGGGCGGCGGTGATGATGCCCATCATCTTCACCGTCCTGGGCCTCTGCATCGGCATCAAGTTTGGCGACGCCCTCAAGTCGGGCCTGAAAGTCGGCGTGGGCTTCATCGGCCTGTCGATTGTGACGGCGCTGCTCACCTCGGCGCTCGGCCCGGCGCTCAACAAGGTTGTCGAAATCTACGACCTGCAGCTCAAAGTGTTCGACATGGGCTGGCCGGCAGCCGCATCGGTGGCCTACAACACCGCCGTGGGCGCCTTCATCATTCCCGTGTGCCTGGGCGTCAACCTGCTGATGCTCTTCACCAAGACCACCCGCACGGTCAACATCGACCTCTGGAACTACTGGCACTTCGCCTTCATCGGCGCCGTGATCTACTTCGCCAGCGACTCCCTGGCCTGGGGCTTCTTCGGAGCCATCGTGTGCTACATCATCACCCTGGTGATTGCCGACATGACCGCCCGCAAGTTCCAGACCTTCTACAAGGATATGGACGGCATCTCGATACCCCAGCCCTTCTGCGCCGGGTTCGTGCCCTACGCCATAGGCCTCAACTGGCTCCTGGACCGCATCCCCGGCATGAACCGCCTCGAGATTGACGCCGAGGGCCTGAAAAAGAAGTTCGGCCTCCTTGGCGAGCCCCTTTTCCTCGGGGTGCTGGTGGGCATTGTGATCGGCTGCCTCACCTGCGAGAACGGTGCCCAACTCGTCGACCAGATTCCCTACATCCTGGGGCTGGGCATTAAGATGGGAGCCGTCATGGAGCTCATCCCCCGCGTGACGGTGCTCTTCATCGAAGGCCTCAAACCGATTTCCGACGCCACCCGCTCGCTGATCGCCCGCAAATTCAAGGGCGCCGACGGCCTCAACATCGGCATGAGCCCCGCGCTCGTCATCGGCCACCCCACCACGCTGGTGGTGTCGATCCTGCTCATCCCCGTGACGCTCGTCCTGGCGGTGTGCCTCCCCGGCAACCAGTTCCTGCCCCTGGCGTCGCTGGCCGGCATGTTCTACCTCTTCCCGCTGGTGCTCCCCTACACCAAGGGCAACGTGGTGAAGACCTTCATCATCGGCCTCGTGTCGCTCACCATCGGCCTCTACCTCGTCACCTCGCTCGCCCCGGCATTCTCGCTGGCGGCCAAAGACGTGTACGCCGCCACGCAGGATGCCGCCGTGGCCATCCCCGCCGGCTTCGAAGGGGGTAGCCTCGACTTCGCCTCCTCGCCCCTGGCATGGATTATCTACCAGTGCACCGAGAACCTTAAATGGGTCGGTGCCGGCATCCTGGTGATTATCACCATGGTGATGATGGTGTGGAACCGCGTGCTCATCGTGCGCAACCAGCAGGCCATGATCGCCGCCGGCTCCGACAAACTCCAAAAGACAGAATAACAAAAAACCAATCATGAAAAATATTCTCATCGGCCTTATGCTCGCAGCCACAATTATGACGGCATCGGCGCAAACCGAATACAAAATCCAGCGCGCCTGCCACCCCGACGACGTGAAGCACTATGACACCGAGCAGCTCCGCTCGCGTTTCATGATGCCCAAAGTCATGGAGGAGAACAAGGTGAACCTCACCTACACCATGTATGACCGCCTCATCTACGGCGGCGTGATTCCCGTGGGCAAAACCATCACCCTCGAAACCATCGACCCCCTCAAAGCCGAATACTTCCTTGAGCGCCGCGAACTCGGCGTGATCAACATCGGCGGCGACGGCATCGTCAACGTCGACGGCAAGGACTATGAGCTGCGTTTCAAAGACGCCCTCTACGTCGGCCGCGGCAACAAGAACGTCACCTTCCGCTCGAAGGACGACGCCAACCCCGCGAAATTCTACCTCAACTCGACCCCGGCCCACAAAGCCTACAAAACCCAGCTCATCACCATCGACGGCCGCAAGGGCTCGCTGAAAGCCAACAGCTTCGCCGCCGGCAAGATGGAGGAGTCAAACGACCGCGTCATCAACCAGCTCATTGTCAATAATGTGCTCGAAGAGGGCCCCTGCCAGCTCCAGATGGGGCTCACAGAGCTCATGCCCGGGTCGGTTTGGAACACTATGCCCGCCCACACCCACGACCGCCGCGTCGAGGCCTACTTCTACTTCAACGTACCCGAGGGGAACGCCATCTGCCACTTCATGGGCGAGCCCGATGAAAACCGCATCATCTGGCTCCACAACGAGCAGGCAGTGATTTCGCCCGAATGGTCGATCCACGCCGCTGCCGGCACCTCCAACTACATGTTCATCTGGGGCATGGGAGGCGAGAACCTCGACTATGGCGACATGGATAAAATCACCTACCTCGAAATGAAATAAACCGCCCGTAGGGCGACCCCGGGGCGAGCGCCCCGACGACGTTTCAACACACCATATCCCCGGGGATGCGGCACGCCTCAGCGCCGCATCCCCCTGCGGGATAAACATCTACCATTGATTCACCAAAAAACACAACCCTCAAATGAACGAATTCAAAGAGGTTTCTGAAAGCTATACCCTCCCCGAGGCCATCAGAGAAGCGCAGCGATGCCTTAACTGCAAAGTGCCCCAGTGCAAAAAAGGGTGTCCCATCAGCAACGACATTCCCGACTGGATCGCGGAGCTGGCCAAGGGCAACTTTGGCAACGCGATGTCGATCATCCACAAACGCAGCAACCTCCCCGCCGTGTGCGGCCGCGTGTGCGGCCACGAGCGCCAGTGCGAGGGCAACTGCGTGCTCAACAAAAAAGGCGCCCACATCAACATCGGCAAGCTCGAGCGCTTCGTGGCCGACTTCGACTCGTCGGCCGGGCTCACCCACGAGGCCATCCCTGAAAAGTCGCGCGGCCGCGTGGCCGTGATCGGTTCGGGTCCCGCCGGGCTCACCATCGCCGGCGACCTCTCGCGCCTTGGTTTCGCCGTTGAAATCTTCGAAATGGAGTCGGAACCGGGAGGCGTGCTCATGTACGGCATTCCCGAATACCGCCTGCCCAAGGACGTTGTGCGCCGCGAAATCAAAAAAATCGCCAACCTCGGCGTCGCGTTCCACCTCAACGCCACCGTCGGCGAGGACCTGACGGTCGACAACCTCTTCGCGCAGGGATTCGACGCCATATTCATGGGTACCGGCACCGGCGTGCCCCGCCGCCTCAACATCCCCGGCAACAACCTTCCCGGCGTGCGCCAGGCCATACGCTTCCTGCGCCGAGTGTCGCTCTACGAGAGCGGCCTCATCGACCGCAAGGAGGTGGTGATCGGCGAGGGCGACAAGGTGGCCGTCATCGGTTGCGGCAACACCGCCATCGACGCCGCCCGCACCGCACTGCGCATGGGCGCTTCGGAGGTCTACGTTGTCTACCACCACACAATAGACGAGATGAGCGCTCTCCGCGCCGAATATGACGAGGCCGTGGCCGAAGGGGTGAAATTCCTCTGGAAATCGGCCATCACCAACATCGTCGGCGGCGAAGGCTTCAAACTCAAGGAGGTGACAATCGACATCGACGGCACCCCCACCGTGATGCCCATGGACAACGTGATCATGGCCGTAGGCTCGGTGCCCGCGGCGCGCATCGTGTCGACAACAAAGGGCATCGAAGTCGACGACAAAGGCTATGTGCTCACCCGCGAAGTGCCCTACGGCATGACCACACGCCAGGGTGTTTTCGCCGGCGGCGACGTCACCAAGCGCCCCGCCACGGTGGTCCACGCCATGCAGGACGCCAAGCGCGTGGCCGAGGGAATCGCCCAGTATGTCGATGCCGTGAAGCTCATGGAGTCGATCAACCTCACCGCGGTGCCCGCCATCGACGAGAGCGTCAAGGCCTGACCCTCAGCGGCAAAGCTCCCTCTCCGCAACCCAACAAGCCAACAAACAACTCAACATTATCTTTATTACCTTAACAACTATGTCAAAAATCGTAACCCTCGGCGAAATCATGCTTCGCCTCTCCCCTGCCGGCTGCAAGCGCTTCGTGCAGGTCGACAACTTCGATGTAATCTGGGGCGGCGGCGAAGCCAACGTTGCCGTCAGCTGCGCTAACTATGGCCACGACGCCTACTTCGTCAGCAAACTTCCCAAACACGAAATCGGCCAGGCCGCTGTCAACGCTCTGCGCCGCTATGGTGTCGACACCCGCTTCGTTGCCCGCGGCGGCGACCGCGTAGGCATCTACTACTGCGAAACCGGCGCTTCGATGCGTCCCTCCAAGGTTATTTACGACCGCGCCCACTCGGCAATCGCCGAAGCCGATCCCGCCGACTTCGATTTCGACGCTATCATGGAGGGTGCCGACTGGTTCCACTGGAGCGGTATCACCCCCGCTATCTCCGACAAGGCTGCCGAGCTCACCCGCCTCGCTTGCGAAGCCGCAAAGCGCCACGGCGTAACCGTCAGCGTCGACCTCAACTTCCGCAAAAAACTCTGGACCAAGGAGAAAGCCCAGTCCATCATGCGCCCCCTCATGAAGTATGTCGACGTTTGCATCGGCAACGAAGAGGACGCCGAACTCTGCCTCGGCTTCAAGCCCGACGCCGACGTTGAAGGCGGCAACACCGATGCCGAAGGCTACAAGGGCATCTTCGCCGCCATGATGAAGGAATTCGGCTTCAAATATGTGGTTTCCACCCTCCGCGAATCCTTCTCTGCCACCCACAACGGCTGGAAAGCAATGATTTACAACGGCAAAGAGTTCTACCAGAGCAAGCGCTACGACATCAACCCCATCATCGACCGCGTAGGTGGCGGCGACAGCTTCTCGGGCGGCCTCATCCACGGCCTGCTCACCAAACCCAACCAGGGCGAAGCGCTCGAATTCGCAGTTGCCGCGTCGGCTCTCAAGCAGACCATCAACGGCGACTTCAACCTCGTCACCGTTGAAGAAGTCGAAGCCCTCGCCGGCGGCAGCGCCAACGGCCGCGTGCAGCGCTAAACATCTTAGTTTAAGAGGTCTTAGTTTATTAATTTAAGAGGCGTTAGTTTGAAGCATCTGAGCGGTTTGTCTTCGGGTGGCCCGCTAAATTCAGCTCCCTTCTAAACTCCTAAACTAAACCCTCCTAAACTCTCACACACTCTTAAACTTAATCCTTTTAAACCAAGTCATGGCAAAATTTGATAAGCAGGCCGTTCTGGCCAAGATGGGCGCCACGCGCATGGTTCCCGTGTTCTATCATAAGGACCTCGAAACCGCCAAGAAAGTGGTTAAAGCGTGCTACGACGGCGGCGTCCGCGCCTTCGAGTTCACCAACCGCGGCGACTTCGCCCACGAAATCTTCGGCGAACTGGTGAAATATGCCGCCACCGAATGCCCCGAAATGGCCCTCGGCGTAGGCTCCATCGTCGACCCCGCCACCGCCGCCCTCTACCTGCAGCTCGGCGCCAACTTTGTGGTAGGCCCCCTGTTCAACCCCGAAATCGCGAAAATCTGCAACCGCCGTCTCGTGGCCTACACCCCCGGTTGCGGCACAGTGAGCGAGGTTGGCTTCGCCCAGGAATGCGGCTGCGACCTCTGCAAGGTGTTCCCCGGCGACGTTCTCGGCCCGAAATTCGTCAAAGGTCTGCTCGCCCCGATGCCCTGGTCCAAGCTCATGGTGACCGGCGGTGTCGAGCCCACCGAGGAGAACCTCAAGGCATGGTTTGCCGCAGGCGTGTTCTGCGTGGGTATGGGCTCCAAGCTCTTCCCCAAGGACAAAATCGCTGCCGGCGACTGGGCCTACATCACCGACAAGTGCCGCGAAGCCATCGCCATCGCTACCGCCAAATAAGCCGCGTCGCGACAACACCCCCTATCAAGTTCCGCCCCATCTTTACGGGGTGGAACTTTTTTTATTGATGGGAAAATTGCTAACTTTGCATCTGCGCCGCAATCGCGGCGGGCGCCTCAACCATGGAAAATCACGTTGACCACCAAACCGAATCCAGCCGGATTTGCGAATTGAGACGCACCACAATGGAATGAGTAACAACGCGAAAGTATATAAATGGTCGCTTATTGACCGTATAACCGTTGCCGCACTTAACTTTGGCGGTAACATTGCTCTTGCGCGTATGCTCACCACAGCCGACTTCGGCCTCCTGGCAATGATCTACATCTTCATTGCCCTCGCCCAGGACATCTCGGGATGCGGCATGGCCGACGGCCTGATTCACAAGGCCAAACCCACCGACGAGGACTATTCGACCGTGTTTGTTTTCAACACGGCGTTCGGCCTGCTCTTCGGCCTGTCGTTCTTCTTTGGGGCTCCATTGGTGGCCCGCTTTTTCGGCCACGACGAGCTCATAGCCATCATGCGGGTCCTGGGGGTTTGCTTCTTTTTCCAGTCGATGGGGTTTGTTCAGGAAACCAAGCTGAGGAAAGAGCTGGCAATGAAGAAAATGTGCTTTGTAAGGGTTGGAGCCACATTAACCTCGATCACCCTCGGCATCGTCCTCGCCGCGCTGGGATTCGGATGGTGGGCCCTGGTTTCAACTCAGATTCTGCTGCTTTTATTCAACTTCAGCTATTGCCTCATTGCCACCCGCTGGTTCCCCCGCATAGCGTTCAGCGTCAAATCGTTTAAAGAGCTGTTCGGCTTCGGCATCCACCTGGCCATCGCTTACATCAGCAACGTAATCGGCAAAAACGTCAACACCTTCCTGCTCGGCAAGTTCTTCACTCCGGCAGCCTCGGGTGTCTACTATCAGGGCGCGAAGCTTGCCAATGTGCCGTTTCAGGTAATCGACCAATCAGTCAACAGCTCCTTCTTCGTCGTGGCCTCCAACGAGTCCGTTCCCGACTCACAGCGCAACCTCATCCGCAACATGTTTTCGATGGTTGTGGGCATCAATGGCGCGTTGCTGTTTCTGGTGCTTGTCATCGCGGCCCCGGCCATCATAGCCCTCTACGGCGACAAATGGGCCGAGAGTATCCCCCTGTTCCGCATCCTCGCTGTGGCTGAATTCCTGTTTTGCCTCAAATCCTATTTCCAGGCAGTCTGCAAGGTGCACGCAAGCACAGTTTTCGTCAGAAACCTGTGCGTCATCCAGGTTGTTGTTCAAATCGCCCTGTTGGCGCTTTCGATCGCATTCTTCCACAGCATTCTGCTAATCGCCTGGATTCTTGTGGCTTGCGAGTTCATTAGCGTGGGCGCGTACGCCGTCAAGTTCCGCAACCTCACAAAGCAGAATCTCAGCAGCATCATTGCCGCGGCGTGCCGCAGCCTCGGCCTCCCGATTCTCGGGGCAGCTTTCGCATTGGCGGCATTTGTCGCCATCGACTCGCTGGTGACGCTCCCGGCTATCGTGAACTGCGTGATAATCACCATAGTTTACGCCATCAGCGTTATCGGCGCCGGGGAAATCACTCGTCCAATGGTCTATATCGCCCTGCGCAACCATTTCATAAAGCGCTGAGTAATATCCAATAGCATAGTGATGACGGGACAGCAACCGGTAATTGACAAGAATGAGGGGGAGATGGTTGTGGGGCGGTTCGCGCCGTCGCCGTCGGGGAGGATGCACCTGGGGAATGTGTACACGGCGGTGATGTCGTGGCTCTCGGCCAAGAGCAAGGGGGGCCGCTGGATTCTGCGCATCGAGGACCTCGACCCGCAGCGGTCGAAACTCGAGCACGCCCGGATGATTGAGGACGACCTGTGCTGGCTCGGGCTCGAATGGGACGAAGGGGGGCTCGACAACATCGGCCCCAACGGGCCTTACTCGCAAAGCCTCCGCGGAGAGGTTTACGCCGAGGGGCTTCGCCGACTCGAAGCCACGGGGCTCACCTACCGCTGCCGCTGCCGCCGCGCCGACATTCTCGCGACTCAGGCCCCGCACGAGTCCGACGGGCGCGTGATCTACAAGGGCACCTGCCGCCCGCCCCGCCTTGGAGGGACGGCGGAGGTTCCCGCCGACACGCCGGCGGCCACACGGCTCTTTGTGCCCGACAAGGTGGTGAAGTTCACCGACCGCGTCTGCGGCCCGCAGGAGGTGAACCTTGCGGAGCGTTGCGGCGACTTCATTCTGCGGCGCGCCGACGGCGCGTGGGCCTACCAGCTTGCCGTCGTGCTTGACGACGCTCTCATGGGGGTCACCGAGGTGGTGCGCGGCAACGACCTCCTGCTCTCAGCCGCGCAGCAAATCTACCTTTACGAACTCCTTGGCTTCCCCGTGCCTGAGTTCGCCCACCTGCCGCTGATATGCAACGAGCAGGGGGTGCGCCTCTCAAAGCGCGACAGCTCGATGGGCATGGACGCGCTCCGCGCCACTCACACCCCCGAGCAGCTCTTGGGCCGCATAGCCCACCTCGCCGGCCTGCTCCCCCACCCCGAGCCCGTCAGCTTGGGAGACCTCCTTGCGGGCCACCCGAAGACAAACCGCCCAGCTGACTCTAACTAAAACTCCTAAACCGTTTAAACCAAAAAATCACCGGGGCCGCTTCTCGCGAAGCAGCCCCGGCATGGCATTATGTATCATGGATTATTTTATGCGTACTTTCAAGGTCGCGAGGTCGTCGGCGTCGCTCGACGAGCCTACCATCAGCTCGTAGTCGCCGGGGACGACGCGCATCAGGCGCTGCTGCTCGTCCCAGTTCTCAAACGCCTCGCGGGGCATCGGAATCTCAACCACGCGCTTCTCGCCCGGCTGCAAGTCGACTCTCGCATAGCCGCGGAGAGTCTTCGCGGGGCCGGCGGTGTCGGCCGGACGGCGCATGTAGAGCTGCACAATCTCAGTGCCGGCGCGCTTGCCGGTGTTCTTCACCTCGACTTTCACCACGCCGTCCTTGTATTTCGGCTTGCCGTAGGCGAAAGTGGTGTAGCTCAGGCCGTAGCCAAAGGGGTAGAGCGGCTTTTCGGCCATATAGCGGTAGGTGCGCCCGGCCATCTTGTAGTCGTCGAAAGCGGGGAGCTGCGAGTCGTCGGCATAGAATGTCACCGGGAGCTTGCCCGAAGGGTTGTATTCGCCCATGAGCACCTCGGCCACAGCCTCGCCCCCCTGCTCGCCGGGATACCACGCCTGGAGAATCGCGTCGCAAAGCGCGTCCTCGGGGGTAAGGGCCACGGCGCTGCCGCTACAATTGACGAGCACCACGCGCTTGCCGGCCTCGCTGAGGGCGCGGATTATGTCGCGCTGCGCCTGGGGAAGTTCGATCGAAGTGCGGTCGCCGTTGTCGAAGCCCGGAAGCTCCACGCGTGCCTGCTCGCGCTCGAGAGCCGGCGAGATGCCGCCGACGAAAATCACGGTCTCGACATCCTTGGCGCGGCCCACGATTTCGGGAATCGAGAGTTCGCGGGCGCGGCAAATGTCGAAATTGAGCGTCGCGCCGTCGTCGAGCTGCATATAGTTGATTTCAATGTCGTAGGTCTTGCCCTGCTCCACGGGGAGCTTCATCGAGCGGAAAGCGAGCGACTCGGCTTTCCAGCGGTTGTGGATGGTGTCGCCGTTGACAATGATGCGGAAACCATCGTCGTTGTTGAAGAAGATGTCGAGCTCCTCGGTGGCCGGCGCGGTAAACGAGCCGCGCATGCGTGTGGTGAAGTTAGTGAGCTCCACACCGGGGGCGAAAACAGTGTTGCCGCCGTTGTCGAGAGTCAGCGCGGCGGTGTAGTTGGTTGTCGCGGCGGGTTCCCCCTCCATCTTGACGTTGTTCCAGTAGTCGGCATGCATGCCCGGCTTCCCCTCGGCATCGGTGAAGAGGTTGAAGAGGCTCTCCTTTTCGGTGAGCGAGGTGATGTCGCACGAAGGGGCGTAAGCGATTCCGGGGAAGCGGTCGCGCATGGCCTCGAGGATGGTCACGGTGTGGGCCGGCTGGCCGTAGTAGATACCCCACTGCATCGTCGAGTCGGCGGCGTTGGGGCCCATGAGCATCGCGCGGCCCATCTCCTCGGCTTTGAGGGGTAAGATGCCGTTGTTTTTCAGGAGCACCATCTGCTCGCGGGCAGCCTTGAGGGCCAGGGCGCGGTGTTCGGGCGAGTTGACAACCGACATCGGGATGCGGGTCCACTCCACCAGCGAGTCGGGGTCGAAGTCGCCCAGGCGGAAGCGCTCGGCCAGGAGGCGGCGCACGCTGGTGTCGATTTCGGCCTCGGAGATGTCGCCGCGCTCAACGGCGGCGGGGAGGTTCTTATAGATTTGGCCACACTCCACGTCGGTACCCGAGCGCACCCCCAGGGCCGAGGCCGCGGGCGCGTCCTTGGCCACATCGTGGCGCTTGGGCAGGTAGAAGTCGTTGATGGCGCCGCAGTCGCTCACCACAAGGCCGTCGAAGCCCCACTGGTCGCGGAGAATCTGCTGCAGCAACGCCGACGAGCCGCAGCAAGCCTCGCCTTCGAGGCGCTGGTAGGCGCACATCACCTCGCGGGCATTACCCTGCTGCACGAGTTGCTTGAAGGCGGGGAGATAGGTTTCCCAGAGGTCGCGCTCGGGGAGCTGGGCCACGTCCATGCGGTGGCGCTCCTTCTCGGGGCCGCTGTGCACGGCAAAGTGCTTGGCGCAGGCCAGCAGCTTGTTATAGCGCGAGGCGGTGTCGCCCTGGAGAGCGCGCACCACCAGGGTGCCCATGCGCCCGTTCTGGTAGGGGTCTTCACCATAGCTCTCCTGGCCGCGGCCCCAGCGGGGATCGCGGAATATGTTGACCGTGGGGGTCCAGAACGACAGGCCGCGGTACTTGCCCGGCCGGCCCTCCTTGCGGGCCTGGGTGTTCTTGGCGCGGGCCTCGTCGCTCACGGCGGTGTAGACCTCGGTGATGAGGCCGTCGTCAAACGAGGCCGCCATGCCGATACACGAGGGGAATACGGTCGACAGGCCGTTGCGCCCAACCCCGTGGAGGCACTCGCTCCACCAGTCGAACGCCGGGATGCCGAGCCGCTCGATGGCCGGCGAGCCGTTCATCATCAGTTTCACCTTCTCCCGGAGCGTCAGCCGCGAGCAGAGGTCGGCGGCGCGTTCCTCTGGCGAGAGGTTCGGGTCGTTGAAGGGCATCGTGGGAGCCGCTGTGGCCGCGAAGCCCCCGGCTATGAACAGCGAGGCGGCAGCGGCGCGGAAAAGTCGTGATAGGTAGTTCAAAACAGTCAGGTATTAGTTCTGTCGCGAATTTAGGCCATAAAGCGCGCCCGCGGCGGGGAATTTTTAGCGGAATATGGCGAAAAAGAGCGAAAAAACAGAACCGCGGCCCTCGCGGGTCGCGGTTCTTAGCTTGTGAATCAAAGGTTGTATATATTTATGAATTACAGATTGTCGGGGAGGGTATTACTTGTTGTAGACCTTCTTGCCGTCAACGATGATGAGGCCCTTGGTGGTAGCGGGAACCTCGATGCCCTGGAGGTTGTAGGCGCGAACTGCCTTGGCAGCGTCGATAGCCACAACATCGATAGCGTCCTGGTCGTCGCCGTAGTTGTCACCGATGCCGAACTTCATGTCGAGGATGTTGACAGTGTATTTGTTCTTAACCGGCTCCTTGAAGTAGATGCGGAGGATCTTGTGGCCCTTGGTGAGGTTGATGCCTTCCATCTTCTGCTCGCGGAACTGGAACCACTGGTTGGTTGCGAAGGGGATTTCGAACACGTCAGACCAGAGGGGCATGGCGGCGGTAGCGTCCTCTTCGAGCTGGTCCTTGTCGTAGAGTTCGAAGGTGAGGCTGGGGGTTTCGGTGTCGATAGTCTTAACAGACCAGTGGAACACGAAGTTGTATTCGCCGTCCTCGGTCACGTTGAGGTCAAATTCCTCGGTGTTGTTGTTGCGGTAGTCGCCGAGCCAGGGCACAGTGCCTACTTCGCCTTCGTGGAGGATGTCGTAAGCGTCGGTGTCGGGGTTGTAGAACTTGATCTGGTGAGTGTCATACTGCACCTTGCCCTGACCGATGAGGCGGGTGTTCTCAAAGTTCACATAGCCGGGGACGTCGCTCCACATCTGAACCTCTTCGAACATGGCTTCGAGGTCCATGTCTTCGTTGATTTCGAAGGTGTAGGGGTTGGTGGTGAAGGGGTCGTCGATGCCGTTGTTCCAGCCTACGAATTTGTAGCCGGTGTTGGCGGTAGCCTGGGCCTTAACCTCGGTGCCGGCAACGAATTTGTAGCGGCCGGGGGTAACGGTGATCATGCCACCTTCGGCGGGCGAGCAGAATGTGAAGAGGTTAACCTCGGTCACTTCCTCGCGGGCCTCGAAGCGCCAGCCGTAGATGTTGAAGGTGTTCGAGATTGTGCCGTTCTCGTTGTGGAAGGTGAGCTTGAAGAGGTATTCACCGGCGGGGATGGTCTCGTCGATGTAGAGCTCAGACTCGCTGAAGCCGTAGGAGGCGGTGGCGATGGCGGCAGCCTCGTAGGTCTTCGACCACACTGCGTCGCCGGTCTTGGTGTCGATCAGCTCGAAGTCGCCATACGAGCCGGGGGCGTCGTTTTTGCAGGCGATGTAGAAACGAACGATGTAGCACGAAGCCTCGTCGCTCTTCACACCCCACCATGCGGCGTCGCCGTCGTACATGTTGGAAACATACTGGTGGTCGGCACCGAGTTTATTCTTTTCGTGGGTAATGATGTGCTGACGCTCGCTGCCGTCTTCGGGGAAGTTGATGATGTCGAAGAAGGTGTGCGATTCGTCGGTCAGAAGCATTTCCTCGTTAGGGATGTTCTGCATGGCGGGAATCTGGTGTGCGGGCACCTGCGCGTTGGCGAAGGCGAAGGCCATCAGAGCCGTTCCAAGGAGTAATTGTTTTTTCATGTTGTAGTGGTTGGTTTATTGGTATTAGTTAAATTAATGTGTCGGTATTTGGTTGGGTCGCTTTTGCGGCTCGGTTATCGTGCCGTAAAATTACAACCCGGGCGGGGTTTGGCGGGGGAAAAATCGTCACTAAGGGTGTAAAAATATCCCTCAGCAACGATTTTCATTCACAAAACCTAATAATCGTCTGCTTTTTTTACTTGACAAGCACCTTTTTGCCTCCGCGGATGTAGATGCCGGGGGTTGTGGGCTCGGCCATGCGGATGCCTTGGAGATTGTACCATGCGTCGTCGGTCCGGGCGGGCTCGGTCTCGACGGCGTCAACACCGGCGGGGTCGGCGGTGTAGAGTGTGATTTTGGCCGCTGCCACGTTGCCCTTCCAGGTGAAGGTCATGCTGTTGCGGATCGGTTCGTCCAGCACGATTTCAAACGAGCCGGTCTCCATGTCGGACTTCGGAAGGGTGTAGACACCCTGGTCGAACGTCTTGCCGTTGAGCTCCACGAGCGAAGCGTCGGTGTAGGAAGCGGTCTGGCGGAAGCCGCGCCCCTCGACCTTGATTTTGGTGATTGCCACCAGGCGGGGGAGCCACAGCGTGTGCTGGCGGTTGACGGGCATCTGGAAGAGGCCGTTTTCGTTGCAGTCGGTGTAGGTGCCACCTTCGAGGCGCAGCAGGCCGTCGTGGAAGTACCATCCGGCGCGGTCCTTGGTGTTCATCGAAATCTCGTAGCTGTCGAGCATCTCGAAGGAGTCGGTGTAGCCCTCGGTCCACCCCTCGGCCTCCTGGGCCGCGGTGATGTCGGCCACGAGGTCGGCGAGATACACTTCGAGCATCGTGTAGCCCGTCACGTCGCAGAGGTTGCGGTCCGAAGCGTCGTTGGGGTTCAGGCCGCGGGCCAGCTCCCATTCGTCGGGCATGCCGTCCTTGTCGGTGTCGACCGGCGCGGGCTTCGACTTCAGTTCGGGCCAGGCGCTCCAGGAGTCGTCGGCGTTCTTGGGCTTGTTGTCCTCCTGCGAGTTGATGAGCCCCTTGGAGAGGTTCTTGCCGGTCGAGGTGGCGGTGCCGTTGAGGGTGTCGTCGATCATCTGCTGGTCAACCCAGTCGTAGGCGATCGAGCATCCGGCGTAGGAGGTCACCAGCTCGTAGGCCTTCTGGGCGGTGTGAGTGGTGGTCGCGGGGAAGGGCACCGGCTCGGTGCGCTTGATGGCGGCGGCCACTTCGTCGCTCCAGGTGCCGTCGGTGGCCGACTTGTCGATCTGGTCGATGAAGCCCACGCCCCAGTTGTCCTTATCCACGTCGCTGTATTTCGAGTTCACGTTGCCCTCGACGAGGAATGTGCCCCAGAGGTGCAGCGCCGGGGTGTAGGCGGGGTATGTGGTGCAGTAGCTCTTGGTGCGGATGCCGACGCCGGCGATGCGCTTCCCCTTCTTGTCGGTGGGGGTTGCGGGGCCCGGCTTGTAGTAGTTGTTGATGATGTTGACGTTCATCCCCTCGCCGCCATAGCAACCGTTGCCGCCGAAGTTGTAGATCACGTTGTTGCGCATGTCCATGCGCTCGTCGAGCTGCGTCGTGGGGCGCGGGCCAAGGCGCGGGGTGCGAGAGCCGTGGTGGGCCACCAGGTTGTGGTGGAACGAAGCTCCGGCACCCCCCCAGTTGCCGCCGTAGCCGTGGGCGCCCTTCGAGTGGCCGGCGTTCACGAGGCTCTGCGACACGATGCTCCACTGCAGGGTGGTGTTCTCGTTGCCCAGAATCGAGCAGCACTCGTCGATGCTCCACGACACCGAGCAGTGGTCCACGATGATGTTGCGCTCGTCCATGGCCGAGAGGCCGTCGTAGCCGTCGGCCTTGTCGACAAGCACGTTCTTGTTGCCCAGGCGGAAGCGGATGTAGCGCACGATGACGTTCGACGACAGGCTCACCGGGTAGTCGGCCAGGCAGATGCCGTCGCCGGGGGCTGTCTGCCCCGCGAGGGTGGTATAGTCCGATATGTTAAGGGGCGACTCGAGATGGATGGTGCCCGAAACGTCGAAAACGATGGTGCGGGGCCCGGCTTTGCTCAGCGCGTCGCGGAGCGAGCCCGTGCCGTTGTCGCGAAGGTTGGTCACATGGTACACCTGGCCTCCGCGGCCGCCGGTCACATAGCGTCCGAACCCCTCGGCTCCGGGAAACGCCGGGAGGCGCTCAATTTCCACGGCCTGCGAGGCGGAAGCCCCGGCCATGAGCGCGGCAAAAAATATGGAAGCGGCCTTGGCGCGGCCTGCGAAATCAAATCTCATGGTATGGATTTACTTTTTTCTCTATGAACTCTGTATTTGCGGTCTGTGTTTCGGCGCCCGCAGGGGCCTCTGCCGAAATTTCACGATGCAAAACTACGACAAAAATAGCTTAAGTTGGGGTAAAATTTGCCAAAAAATGTTTACTCAGTGTTTTTTAACAACGTTTAATTCACAAAGCCGCCACCATATATATGCGGGAGGCCGCGCGTCGTTGCGTGAACGACGCGCGGCCTCGGGAACATTGCTTATATCGCGGTAACTTACTTCAGGATTGCCTTGCTGACAGTGCGGGTGCCGTCGGCCTTCACTTCAACCTTGATGGCGGCGCCGCGGTAGCTGGGTGCCACGGGCTGGCCCTGCAGGTTGTAGTAGATCACCTCCACAGCCTCCTCGGCGCCGACGCTCTCGATGCTGGTGGGCATCTGCGAGGTCATAACCATGCTCGGAGCGCTCATCGAACCCTTGGCGGTCACCGAATGAACGGTGTAGGCGTGGTCGTCGTTGGCGCGGGCCATAACCTTGCGCGAGAAGCTCGAGTTGGTGTTGAGGTCGAAGTGGTTGTGGTCGCCGGGTGCGTAGCCAACATACTGGCCGTTGTCGAAAATCATGTAGCCGGCAGCGCCCTCGGCGGGAATCCACCAAATGTAGTTATTGCCTTCCTTGGTGTTCCAAGCCACATCCTCGGGTGCGGCAACGTTGGCGCCGATTTCCTCGGTAGCGAGCCACGAGTCAACGTAGCCAAGCACGTTTTCGACGGTGAACTCGGCAGCCTCCTCGTCGGTGAGCACAGGGGTGTACTTGTTCTGCGAGTCGGGCGAATTCTTGCGGCCGCTCAGGTCAACGGGGTTGCCGTCGCCGTCCATGGTATTGTACTCATAGAAGTGGGTAACCAGCTTCGACATTCCGTCCCAAACCTGGGCCGACGACATCGACTCCATATAGGTGTTGAGCCAGTAGGCGCGGGGTTCGCCCTGCCAGGGGCGGCCAAGAGAGTAACCTTGACCCTCGGCGCCCTTGATGCGGCAGCTTTCGAACACATAGCCATATTTGTGGGCTGCCGAGGTTGCGGGAGCGGTGATAACGCCGCCCTGGGTCATAACGAATGTGCAGTGGTCGTAGTAGTGGTTGCCGCCGCCGCAGATGTAGTCGGCGGAGCCGTGGATTTCGCAGTTAAGGTAGTAACCGCTTTCGCCGGTCACCTGGGTGTCCTGCTGGCTCTGGAGGGTGACGTTCACAAGCACGTCCTTCACACCGCCATAGTGGGCGACCGCCACACCCTTGCGAGCCTGGCCGAAGTCAAAGTCGTTGCGCACAGTGAGGTTCTCCAGGTGTGTGTCGTGGGCATTACGGGTAGAGAGCACGGGGTTGGAGATGCCGGTGCGGTTGCCGTGGATCATCACGCCCTCGCGGCTTTCGCCGATGAGCGAAACATTGTGGCCCTTGAATTCGAGTGGCTGCTCGCCCAGGTCGTAGTCACCGTTCTTGACGAAGATTACCACGCGCTCGGCATCCGCGCTCTTGTTCGAGCCGTTTGCGGCATCGACTGCGGCGCGGAGCTCCTCGACATCGGTCACTACGACAAACTTCTCAGCCGCCATGGCTGCTGCGGCAGGCTTTTCGCCTACGACGATGCTGCAGACAATGTCATTTTCCATTGCCGGGCCGCTCACACCCTTGATGTTGGCTGCGGGGATGGTGAATGTGGTGGTTTCGCCCCAGGGGAGGTTCCAGAGGGGGAATTTCAGAGAGGTTGTGCCACCGTCGGCGCGGGCAACGATGCCGTCGCCGTACACACCTTCCGCGGCGAGCATAGCGCGGTCAAAAGTAAGCTCAACCATTAAATGGTTCTTGCCATTAAGCTCGAATTCAGTCGAGGACTTGAGCTCTGGGGCATCGGTATAATTGAATTCCTCAACGAGGAGCTCGAACCATGCCACGGGCTCGCCACCATTTTCGAATGTGAACGAAATGGGGGCGCCCATCTTGTGATTCTCGATATTTGCAACGAGGTCGTATTTCGAAGCCTTGTAGAACTCCGAGTTGGTGGGAAGGTAGACCGTGGCGCCCTCTGAAATCACGTTAATTACCTTGCCGTCGTTGTAGTTGTCGCCGAGCTGCCCGAACACGAGCTGCTTCACAATCACGTTTGAGGGCACTTCGAGAGTGTGGGTGCCGGGCTTGAACTTGAACTGGGTTCCGCCCCAGCCGCTATTGGAGTTTCTGATAGTGTAGAGGCCGTCGCTCCACGAGCCGTCAGCCTTGTTGTGGGCGTCGTCGTAAACAATCTTCACAGCCTTGTCGTTGGCGGCAGCCGAATAGAGGTGGATTCCCTCGATGTTGAGGGTGAAGCTCTTGGTGTCGTCGCCCGACTTGCCCGAGAAGGTTGCAACGCCCTGCTCGGTCACATTCGCGGTGGCCGAAGAGCCGTCGACATAGTTCACAGCCACGGCGGGCACGGCGGTGTAGATGTTGCCGGCCAGGGTTGCTATGCCCTCGTTGCTGTTGAGAGCGTCGACAACCTCGGCGGGAACGGCCTTGCCGTCAACCGTCACTTCGCTGACAAGCACGCCGGCCATGTGGAACATGCGCACAAGATATTCCTGCTTGGCAGCAAAAGTGCCTTCCTCGGTTTGGAGAGCAAGTGATACAACGGCACTCTCGCCTGCGGCAGGAGTGGGGATGGTGATTTTGCCATCGACAACGTCAACAGCCGTTTCGCCAACCTTGGCGCTCACAACGCAGTTTTCCGAGGCGACTTTGAGGGAGACATTCTCACCAGAGAAATCTTTCGGCAGGTTGAAGCTCCAGTCGTAGCCATCAATCTTGGCAGCGGTCGCGCCCTCGACTGTTACGTCGGTAATGCTTGCGAACTTCTCGCCAACCTTAACCATTTCTGGAGCGTAGAAGTTAGCGCAGAAACTGCCGGCCACATTCTGGAACGTGATTTTCAACGTTTTCTTGCCAACAGTTACTTTGCCGGGAAGCGCGATTTCGGCAATTCCTTGCGTTGTAAGATGGTGAACGGCTTTGGCCTCGACATTGTCGGTCAGCGCGTCAATCACTTCGATAACAGCGTCGCCTTCGCTATAGAATCCATAGAAGTTGACATTGAGTGAATAGACTCCCTCTTCCTTGCAGAAAACCTTGGCGGTAGCGGAAGCACCGTTGCTTGCCCAACCGAAATTAGGCGAATCGGTGTCCGAATTTTCTATCCTAAGGCCATTTTCTGTCCAATATGTCTTATTAAGGGTCAGCGTGCCGGGCATTTCAAGATAGCCGGAAGGAGTCTCAGTGTACTCGAAGGTCTCGCCAACCCAGTTGAATGTCGGGGCTTTGATGTTGGTGATGAAACCTCCGCTCTGAGTTGTGAAGGTGAACTTAATCGACTTTTTGCCGCGGGCCATTACGCCTTCGAGCTGCACGGTCTGCACCGTTTTGCCTCCAACATAATTATAATGCTGATCGATTTCCTTCCTGCCGGTTGTCAGGTCGGTGATTTCGATGCGCACATCGTCACTCTGACCTCCACCTCGTTCCCATGTGAAAGGAATTGCAATCTCGTAAGCACCAGCCTTGTCGCAGAAGAAATTGGTTGAGCACCAACCGCCGTTCGTGATGCTGCCAAACTGGCCGACCTCATAACTAATGTTCTGGCTGCTCTTAGTCCACGCCGCATCCAGGCCATCTGTTGCTATGTCGATTGTGTTAAGTGTGCCAGGAATGACAGCCCATCCTGCGGGCCATTCGGGTGCTTCGCCCTCTTCAATCCAAGTGAACGAAGGCGCATGGAAGTTACAAATAAAGTTCTCATGGTCAGCTGCGAACGAAACTGTCAGAGTCTTCGGACCTACAGAAATTTGGTCGGGGAAGTTAACCGTTACATCGCCCTTCTCCTTGTTATAGGGCATTACAACGGAACTTTCAGCGAGACCAAGTTCATTCTTAATTGAGTATGTAACCGTTGCAGGGTTGCTGGCAGAGCAAACATTGAATGTAGCGGAATAAACACCAACCTTAGCGCAGTAGAACTTAACTGATGCGCTCGTATTATTCCTGATATAAGCCACATGTGAGTCTGCGTCGCCATGTGCCTCGTATTTGGTGCCGTCATACGACCACTGGCCACCGTTGGTGTTTGGCTTGAACTGCACTGTTCCGGCACCGATAATGTCCCACGAAGCATACTCAGCGGGCACCTCCGGCTTCTCAGGCTCAACTGGAGTTTCGCCGTCTTCAATAATATCGCCTGTCAAAACCACATCCGCAAAACCAACTCGCTTGCCATTACCAGTATTTGTATTCCACATCTGGATTCTCACAGTCACAGGACCGCTGGTTGGCTCGAGATTTTTAATAGCTTTGGAGAAGATACAATCATCCTTTGTCACCTGATCATTTCCTGATGCTGGACGTTTTGGAGCATAGTCTGATGTGAGGTTTGATGTAGCACCATTTGCCGAAACCGTTACCGAAATGTGTCCACTTCCGAATCCATCAAGTTCAGAAGCAAACGACAAGTTAGTTGGAAGGAATTTACCCGATTTAGGTGTAACAACAAACTCGATATATTCACCGTCGTATTTAACATCTTTTTCAGTGCGGTTCTTGATTTGGAATTGGGTGCAAGCCCAATCATTCCCATCTACTGACCAAACAGATTTGGAACGAGTACCATCACTTACCATATCCGGGCCTAATATGAATTGCGTGTCAAATGCGCCATTCGGATCTGTGACAGCAGTGACATCTCCAGCAGATGCCTGCCCCATAGCCCAAGTGATGGTTCCCTGCGATTTAGGCTCCGGGTCTTCACCAGAAGTTCCAGCAGACTCGCATGTAATCACGACATTGGCAAAGCCCATCTTACGAGCACTTGTATCAGTTGATTTAACGTACAGATAACATCTTAATGATACATTAGAAGAAGCAACTGGGACATCGGGAGTATATGAATAATGGATATTTAGGTCAGTACTTGCACTATTAATTTTTGCGCATGCCAAATTAGTTGCCAACGATGTGACTTTTCCATCGACAATTAATTCCACGTCCATACGACCATTTCCAGTATTTGATCCAAACCAGTCGAAATCGATGGATTTAACAAGGACGTTTGATTTCGGTGTCAACGAGAACTCAACATAATTGTCAGTTGTTTTTTCGTGTAGCGGTTCCGTTCTATAGAGTGTGGCAACCACTTCCGAACCATCAGCAAGCTGCACAGATTGTGTCCCATTACCAGTAACCCCAGAAAAGATCAGATTTGAAGCCGAGAAAGCACTTTCGTCGGAATAAACCGCCGATATATCATCATATTTCTCTTCTCCCAACTGCCAGGTGGCGGTGATGAGGTTTGCCTCGTCGGCCTGGGTGGCCGGGACGGAGGCGTCGGAAGCGAACGCGGCGGCGTAGGCAACGCCGGCGGCACAGATGCCGCTGAGGGCGAGCGCTCCAATAAGTTTATTTATTCGCATTGTGTAAGGTAAATAGTAGGTAAATAGATTTATCGATAGCTTGATAGTGTTTGTGAATCAAGGATAGGTTGTAGAGAGTGAATCATAAAATGGAAAAAACCGCCGGGACCGGCCTCGGGGCTCGCGCCCCGGCGGCTTCGCATTGTACAAATCAGAGTTTCGTAAGTCAAAGAATTTCAGTAGCGACGGGCTCGCTTTAGCGCTTCGAGCGGTTTTTCCACAGGGCGGTCATGTCCTCGAGGGTCTTGCCCTTGGTTTCGGGCACGAGCTTGTAGACAAACAGCGCGGCGACAACGCAAATCACGCCGTAGAGAGCGTAGGCAAAGAAGTGGCCAAACTTGTCGCCCATGTCGCCGAGGCTCATGTTGTACATCGGCACGAAGGTCGACGACACGATGAAGTTGAAAATCCACTGGAACGCCACCGCGATGGCAACGGCCTGCGAGCGGATGGTGTTGGGGAAAATCTCGGCGATGAGCACCCAGCAGATGGGGCCCCACGAGAACATGAACGACGCGGAGTAGACCATGATGCTCACCACAGGCATCAGCGGCGGGCAGGCAACAACGTTGCTCAGGGCCACGCCAAGGGCGCCCACGGCCATGCCGATCGAGCCCCAGATGAGCAGCGGCTTGCGCCCAAGCTTCTCGACGGTGAACACCGCCACGAGGGTGAACGAGATGTTGACGATGCCCATGATGACGGTCTGAACCATCGGGTTGCCCATGTTCATCGACTCGAAGATGCGCGGAGCGTAGTAGAGCACCGCGTTGATGCCCACCGCCTGCTGGAACACCGAGAGCATCACGCCCACGAAAATCACCATCACGCCGAACGAGAACAGACGCTCGCTCTTGACCTCGACGGTGCTCTTGATCTGGGCGAGAATCTCGCGGGCCTTGGTGTAGCCGTTGATGCGCTCCAGGATGCTGAGGGCGCGGCTATCCTTGCCAACCAGCGCGAGGTAGCGCGGGCTCTCGGGCACGAAGCAAACCAGGATGGTGAAGATGCCGGCCACGAAAGCCTCGGAGCCAAACATGTAGCGCCAGCCGGTGCGGATGGTCCAGGGGTCGCTCTGCGGCGAAACGGAGTAGATGGCCTCGCCCATCTTCTCGATGATGGGCTGGGTGTGCTCGCCGAGAATCAGGAAGTTGACGAAGTAGACCACCAGCTGGCCGAAGATGATGGCAAACTGGTTCCACGACACCAAGGTGCCGCGCAGATTGCTCGGGGCCACCTCGGCGATGTACATCGGGCAGATGGCCGAAGCGAGGCCCACGCCCACGCCGCCGATGACGCGGTAGATGTTGAACGTCCAGAGCAGGCTGTAGGTGGGAACGCCATACTCATAGAACATGAACTCGGGATAGTAGGAGCCAAGGGCCGAGATGAAGAAGAAGAAACCGGCCACGATGAGCGATTTCTTGCGGCCCAGGTAGGCGGCGAAGTAGCCCGACAGCGCCGCGCCGATGATGCACCCCAGCAGGGCGCTCGACGAGGTGATGCCGTGGATGGTGTCGGAGTAAACGAAGTCGTTGGCCCCGAGGAAGAAAGCCTGCAAGCCGCGCTCGGCGCCCGAAATCACGGCGGTGTCGTAGCCGAACAGCAGGCCGCCCAGCACTGCCACCAGGACGATGCTGAACAGGTAGACCTTGCTCCCTTTTTCGTTGTTATTCATGGTTGTATGTTTCGATTCGTTGGAAAATCGGAAGTTTCGCCGGCGTCGTACCGGCGAAACTCCGTGATTAGTCGGCTTGTCCGCGGGGGCGGCGCCCTTCAGCGCCGGGATGGCCGCCTCTGCCGGACGGCGCGAATTCAGGCATACATGTTGACGATGGCCTCGTAGAGCTCCTGCTTGCCGGAAGTCTGCTTGGGCTCGGGCTGGGTCTTGGCGTAAGCCACAACCTCGTCGAGGGTGAGCTTGCCCTCCTCAAACTGCTTGCCCATGCCGCCGTCGAACGAGGCGTAGCGGTCGGCGAGCATCTTCTTGTAGGGCGACTTCTCCAGAACGTCGGCGGCGCTCAGAAGGGCGCGGGCCATGGCGTCCATGCCGGCGATGTGGGCGATGAAGATGTCCTCCAGGTCGGTGGAGTTGCGACGGGTCTTGGCGTCGAAGTTAGTGCCGCCGTTGCCGAGGCCGCCGTTGCGGATGATCTGCATCATGGCCTGGGTGAGCT
>CAYTBH010000023.1:22188-26882 GCA_964435935.1 uncultured Alistipes sp. | reverse complement strand
TAGAGCATCTGACTGTTAATCAGAGGGTCGTTGGTTCGAGTCCATCTTGAAGCGCCAAAGCAACCGCAGCGTAAGTGCAATTACGAGGCGGTTGTTTTTTTATCACCGCCAAGGCGAGAGCCTCCCCGGAGAGAGCGGCTTGGAGTGGTCAAATGTGAAAGGAAGTTAAAATTTCCATTGTTGTAATTTTGTGCAGGTTCTGTAATGAAGGTGTAATAACTACGCGCTACCTTTGCAGTGCAAACCGAAAGGAATGCAAGTTGACATTACAACAAGACTTAAATCTAAGAGCCTGAAAAAGCAAGTTTACAAATCATAGCGAATTATTGAGCAAAGTATAAAGATACATCATTATCCCTTAGAGACGGGCCGTCGTGATTGACGCCCCGTTTTCTTTTATGGGCCTTGGCGCAGGAGGCCTTAGTTTAGGAGGCTTCGGCTTTTCGCGGAGCGGGACGAGGGGCGCAGAGAGCTGAAGCGGGACGAGGGGATGGGCGCGCTTCGCGCAGCCCCACGGTGGCCGATGGGGCCGAGGGTTAAGAGGCCTTAATTAAGAAGCCAGAATTAAGGGCCTTGGTTTAAGGAACTTAAGGCCGAAGGTGAATGGCTGCGGGCCAAAGGGCTGAGGGAGGGTGTTGGTGAAAGATATTATTGAATGATATGGGAAAACATTCGAAGGACAAGAGCCCTGAGCTTCAGGAAAAGTTGGCGATTCTGCCGGAAACCCCTGGCGTGTATATGTACTACGACGCTGAGGGGACGGTGATCTATGTCGGTAAGGCGAAGAATTTGAAGCGCCGCGTGTCGTCGTATTTCAACCGTACGCACGATGTGCTGCGGACAGCGCTGCTGGTGAGGGCGATCGCGGATATGAGCTATATCGTGGTGCCCACGGAGCAGGACGCGCTCAACCTTGAGAATTCGATGATCAAGGAGTACAAGCCGCGCTACAATGTGCTGTTGAAGGATGACAAGTCGTATCCGTGGATTTGCGTCACCAACGAGCTTTACCCGCGGGTGTTCATGACGCGCCAGCGGCTCCGCGACGGGTCGAAATATTTCGGACCCTACACCGAGGTGGGAGCAGCGAGGGCTGTAATCGAACTAATCAGGGAGCTCTACCCGCTGCGTTCGTGCCGCCAGCCAATCACGCCCGACACTTTGCGTCGCGGCAAGGGACGGCTGTGCCTGGAGTATCACCTGAAGCGGTGCCTGGGGTGCTGTGTCGAGGGGATGGTTTCCACCGAGGAGTATGCGGGATGGATTGGCCGCGTGAAGCAGATTCTTCGTGGCGAGACGGGCGAGCTGATGGCCTACCTGCGCGGCGAGATGGAGCGCCTGGCGGCAGAGCTGCGTTTCGAGGAGGCGCAGGAGCTCAAGGAGAAGTACAAGCTTGTGGAGCGCTACCAGGCCAAGAGTGTCATCGTGAGCCAGACGCTCGACCAGGTCGATGTTTTCGGGGTTGATGACGACGGGGGCCGCGATGTATATATTAATTATATGCATGTGAGGCGGGGCGCGGTGGTGCGCTCGCTGACGCTGCAATACAAGCGGCGGCTCGACGAGACGCTGCCGCAGCTGCTGGGCTACGCCATGGGGGAGGTGAGGGCCCGTTTCAAGGCCGACTTCAAGGAGGTTGTGCTGCCGGAGCTGCCCGACGCGGAGTTCCCCGGGGTGACGTTCACCGTTCCGCAGCGCGGCGACAAGGCGAAGCTGCTCGACGTGTCGGCCCGCAACGCGCGGCAGAGCAAAATCGACGCTCTGAAGCACCTCGAAAAGGTCGACCCGGCCAAGCGCGTGGAGCGCACGCTCGAGCGAATGAAGGCCGACTTCAGGCTGACGGTGCTCCCGCACCACATCGAGTGTTTCGACAACTCTAACATCCAGGGTACCAACCCAGTGGCATCGTGCGTGGTGTTCCGCGACGCGAAGCCGTCGAAGAAGGACTATCGCCACTTCATAATCAAGACCGTGGAGGGGCCCGACGATTTCGCGTCGATGAAGGAGGTGCTGACGCGCCGCTACTCGCGGATGCTTGCCGAGGCCCCGTTTGACCTGCCGCAGCTCATAGTTGTCGACGGCGGCAAGGGGCAGCTCTCGGCGGCGGTCGAGGCGCTCGACGACCTCGGGCTGCGCGGCGTGATTGCCGTAGTGGGCATCGCCAAGCGGCTTGAGGAGATTTATTTTCCAGGCGACTCAGCCCCGCTCTATATAGATAAGAATTCTGAGAGCCTGAGGGTGGTGCAGCATCTGCGCGACGAGGCCCACCGCTTCGGCATCACCCACCACCGCGACCGCCGCTCGAAGGCGCAGATCGACAGCGCCCTCTCGGCCATCAAGGGGGTCGGCCCGGCCACCGAGCAACTGCTCCTGAGCCACTTCAAGAGTGCCAAGAGGGTTAGGGAGGCCACGCTCGACGCGCTGGCCGAGGTTGTTGGCCCGGCGAAAGCGCGCCTTGTGAAGGAGGGGCTGGCCAAGCGGCCCTGAGTTGGCCCCGCGGGAGCACCTGTTGGCCGAAAAGGGAAATTTTCACATCGCCCTCAACTTTTTTACCTACTTTAGCATTAGAATATAAAAGATGTTTCAATTCAATTACATTATTTATGCTCAATCGCGGTGTCGTTGACGGCCCGCACAATTAAGAAAAAACTATGAGAGGGATTTCAATGACATATCTGGCCGCGATGGCGGCGCTTTGCCTGTCGACAGAGAGTTTCGCAGCCTCGGCCCAGCGGGTCGAGCCTATCAAATATGGCAATTTCGAGAATTGGGTGACGCGCAACATCCCCGAGTCGCGCATTATCGGCGGAAAGACCAAGCAGCTCTACGAAATCGCGCCTAACGCCACAATCAATGGCGACAAGGCCTACACCAACCAGGGGGGCTCGCCCTGGGCCACCTCCAACATCATGGCCAAGGTGGTGGGAATCACCAAGGGGAGCAACGCCGTGTTTCCCGACAAGCGCGAGGGGGGTGGCCGCTGCTGCAAGATGACCACCCTCATGGAGCAGTGCAAGGCCCTGGGGCTGATCAATGTCGACGTGGTGGTGGCCGGCTCGATATTCCTGGGGCAGTTCATGGAGCCCGTGAAGTCGACCTCCGAGCCTTACTCGAAGATGGAGATGGGCATCCCCTTCACGAAGCGCCCGAAAGCGTTGCAGTTCGACTATAAGGTCGAGGTGCCCAAGGAGGGTGGCCGCGTCTACTCCTCGGGCTTCGGGAAAAAGAAGACCCTCCAGGGGACAGACAATGCCGAGGTCTACATAATATTGCAGCGCCGCTGGGAGGACGAGGATGGTAACCTCTATGCCAAGCGCGTGGGCACGGGCCGCGAGCATTTCGGCAAGACGACCAACGGGTGGGTCAACGGCCACCAGCTGCCGGTGATGTATGGCGACATAACCTCGCGCCCCGAATATAAGAGCTGGATGGGGCTCATCCCCGAGGATAAGAGCTACTACGCGCGCAACTCCAAGGGGAAGATGGTGCCGGTGAAGGAGGTTGGCTGGGACTCGCCCGACGCTACGCCGACACACCTGATGGTGATGGCCTCCGCGGGTTCGGGCACGGCCTACATAGGCACGCTGGGCCTCACGCTGTGGCTCGACAACGTGGCGCTGGCCTATTGAAGCTGAAAACGCGAAAATATCGAAGGTCTCAAAGCCGCTGGCTTACAAAGCCGTGGTTTTGAGGCCTTTTCGCAGCCAGTAGCCGCCGCGGAGCCTCCAGAGGAAAATCGCGCCGCGGAAGCAGAGCTCGGCACACATGGCTGCCCAGACCCCGGCGAGGCCCATTGTCGGGGCGAGGATGGCGGCCAGGGGGATGCGCACGAGCCAGATGCTCCCGAAGTTCATGACGGCGGGAATCACCGTGTCGCCGACGCCCACCATCGCGCCGTAGGCCACAATCGAGGCGGCATACATCGGTTCGGCCCAGGCCTCGATGCGGAGCGCCTCGGCACCGAGGGCGCAAATCTGCTCCACGGGGCTCATGAGCGCCATTACCGCCGGGGCGGCTATGTAGAGGATGATGCCCATGACGGTCATGATGGCCATGCCCATCCCGACGGTGATGTTGGCAAACTGGCGGGCGAGCTGCGGGCGCCCCGCGCCGTAGCTCTGGCCGGTGAGGGTGGTGGCGGCGTCGCCGATGCCGAATCCTGGCATGTAACATAGGCTCTCGGCGGTGACGGCGAAGGCGTTGGCGGCGATTGCCATGATGCCGAGGGGGGCGACGATGATGGTGATCATGATTTGCGCGGCGGCGAACACGGCGTGCTCAAGGGTCATGGGGGCAGCAACTTTTACGGCGTTGCGTAGCACCGGGCGCGTGGGGCGGAACGAGACGGCGTGGCCCCGTAGGGCGATATGCTTTTGGCGGCAAAGGAGATACCAGAGCACAAGCCCGACAGTGACGACCTCGGCGAGCACCGTGCCGAGGGCGGCGCCGAGCACCCCCAGTCCCGCGCCGGGCATTGTGAACCTCAGACCAGCCCAGCTGACTTCGCGGGTGGGGAAGATGAGCACGAGGTTGAAAACCACGTCGAGGAGGCACATGAGCACGTTGAGCCCCCCGGCCACCTTCATATCGCCGGCGGCGCGGAGCACTCCCGAGCCTAAATAGTTTAGCGTCAGCACCGGGAGAGCCCCGACGAAGACGGCGAAATAGAGCGTGGCGTTGGCGCGGACCGCCTC
>CAYTBH010000023.1:0-22088 GCA_964435935.1 uncultured Alistipes sp. | reverse complement strand
TGCCGAAGGCGAGGGAGGCTGTGAGCCCCTGGGCCACGATTTTACGCGCCGAGGCATAGTCGGCGGCGCCGACGCGGTGGGCCACCTGCACCGAGAAGCCGGCTGTGGCGGCCGAGCAGATGCCCCAAAAGAGCCACAGCGAGGAGCTCATGAGGCCGATCGAGGCCGAGTCGTCTGCCCCGAGCCGCCCCACCATCGACGCGTCGATATACTGCATGATGATGCTCGACAGCTGCGCCATGATGGCGGGCCAGGAGAGCTGGGCCGCCAGCTTGAGCCGCTGCCTGAAGTCGAGGGGTTGCCCCTGCTGTATAAGGGTGATACTCAAATTGCTTGATTCTTTGAACTTAACTGTTTAATGCCGTCGGCGAGGCGGCTGAGCCCCTCGGCGAGGAGTGCCCGCGGGCACGCTATGTTGAGGCGCAGGAAGCCTCCGGCGCCATACATCTCGCCGCAGTTCACCCACACCTTGGCGTGGTCCTTGAGCCACTCCTCCATCTCCTCCGAGGGGATGCCGAGGCTGCTGACGTCGAGCCAGGGGAGGTAGGTGGCTTCGAGGAGCGAAAGGGGGAGGGTGGGGAGCTCGCGGGCGAGGAATTCGCGGGTGAAGCGGTAGTTGTCGGTGAGATAGTCTTTCAGGGCTTCAAGCCAGCGGGCACCGTCGGGCGAGTAGGCGGCTTTGAGGCCCTCGACTCCGAAGGGGTTAACATCGCACACCTCGTTGATATTGATGGCTCGGTCGATGGCTCGGCGGGTGGAGTCGTCGGGGCAGACGATGTTGGCAATCTGCAGCCCGGCGGTGTTGAACGCCTTGGAGGGGGAGAGGCACACGACGGCCCGCGGGTCGATGGGGCCGTAGGGGGTGTAGCGGTTGCCGTCGATGGTGAGCTCGCAGTGAATTTCGTCGCTGACGACGCGCACGCCGTTGCGGGCGCAGATTTCCGACACTTGGCTCAGCTCGTCGGGCTGCCACGCGCGCCCGGCGGGGTTGCCGGGGTTGCAGAGGAGCATGAGGGTTGAGCGGGGGTCGGCGGCAGCCTTTTCGAGCGCGTCGAAGTCCATGCGGTAGGTGAAGCTGCCGTCGTCGAAGTTTTCGCGTCGGAGCGAGGCCTCGACCACTCGGCAGCCGTTGTTGCGAATCGACGAGAAGAAGCAGTTGTAGACCGGGGTTTGGACAATCACCCCGTCGCCGGGGCGGGCCAACGCCTTGATGATAGCCGAGATAGCGGGCACGACACCCGAGGTGTAGATTACCTGCCGTGGGTCGAAGCTGTAGCCGTGGCGCGAGGCGAACCAATGGGTGAGGGCCTGGTAGTAGTCGTCGCCGACGAGGGTGTAGCCGAAGACCCCGTGGTCGACGCGGCGGCGCAGGGCCTCGACCACGCAGGGCGCGGTGCGGAAGTCCATGTCGGCCACCCAGAGGGGAATCACTTCGGGGTCGGGGGCCGAGTCCCATTTGTAGGAGCCGGAGCCCCGGCGGTTCACCGGGGTATCGAAGTCGAATTCAGGGGCGACCATGGTCAGATTTCGGTTTCGATCGCGCAGTCGGCGGGCGCGAGGATATTTTTGTCGAGAATCACCTCGCCGATGCTCAGCGCCTTGATTGAGCCGGAGCGGGGGTTCTTGACGCTGACGATGGAGTTGCGCACGGTGGCCTGGAGCGAGGAGTCCTCGAAGGCGAGGTCGCAGTCGGGGCCGAACTCGCAATCCTCGAGGATGAGGTTCTCGCAGTAGCAGAGGGGCTGGGTGCCGTTGATTTTGCAGCGCACCAGGTGGAGGTTGCGCGAGTGCCAGCCGAGGTATTCGCCTTCGAAGACGGAGTCGTAGACGGTGACGTTTTCAGTTTCCCAGAAAGCGTCCTTGGAGTCGATGACGGCGTGGCGGATGACGACGTTTTTGCAATATTGGAACGAGTAGTTGCCCTGCTGGCGGTAGCGGTCGATGTTGATGTCGGCGCAGTGGAAGAAGATGTAGTCGGCCTTGGCGACCTCTACGTCGCGGAGCCGGATGCCGCGGCACCCCCAGAGTGTCTCCTGGGCGTCGGGAATCCTCACGTCATCGAGCGAGAGGTTTTCCATCTCGCGGAACATTTTCGGTGCGTCGACCTGGGTGTGGCTCATTTCGAGGTTGCGGGAGTACCAGAGGGCGGCGCGGGCTCCGGGGGTGAACTCGCAGTTGGAGATTTTGAAGCCGTCGACGTGCCAGAAGGGGTATTTTCCTTCGAAGCGGCAATGCTCGGCTTCGATCTGGGTGCAGCGTTTGAGGGCCGACTCGCCGGGGTGGAACACGGTGTCGATGAGTCGGAGGCAGTTTGTGGCGAAGAGGGCGCGCTCGCCGCCAAACTCGGCACCTTTCACTTCTTTGAGTTTCGAGGGGTCGGTTATGCTTTTGATGTCCATGGGGTGTAGAGAATTTCTATTAACGTGGCGAAAAAAAGAACTTCGCGGTTTACTGACCGCGAAGTTACGAAAAAATTGAGTTATGTCGACCGACAAATTTCGGTTCAGAAGCTGTAGCTGAGGCCAATCGCGGGCACGATGGCGTGAACGGCGTAGTCGGCGATGAAGTCGACGGTTTCCGGCACGTCGGCCTTGGAATAGGCGGGGAAGGGGAGGCCCATCGCGTTGAGGGCGGCGATCGAGGCGTTATACTGGTCGACGGCTGCCGAATAGCCCTGGGCGAAGTTCTTTTGGTCGATTTGTCCGATGCCGTTTTTCACGCCCATGCCTTTGATGTACATGAAAGCCACGTCGATGGCCAGGCGCTTTGTGGGGCGGAAAGTGAGGCCCACGGTAGGCTCGATTTTGGTCATGGCGGGGGTCTCGGGGTTGTAGTAGTGGCGGTTGCAGGGCGAGAGGTCGACCATCAGGCCGGCGCGGACGTCGAATTTTGGCGACACGGCGTATTGCGCTCCGAGGTGGAAAGTCATCGCGTCGCGATAGTCTTTCTTGATTTTTTGGTTGAACTTGTCGAGGCCGGCGAACTTGATGTTGAGATAGTCGTATGAGGCCCAGCCGTTGAGCTGGATGTCGAGGGCTATCTCGAGGTTCTTGATGGGGCGGTAGGCCGCACCGACGGTGAAGACGTAGGGGCAGGGCATCGTTGCCGAGAAGTTTGTCGAGCTCATCTCGTCGAGGTTCTCGCGGAGCACGTTCTGCAGAAACTCCGAGGCATCGTAGGTGACGGCGGCGTCGCCTTTCTTGACCGACATATCCATTTCGGTGCGTAGGGAGGCTCCGAGGGTCCACTTTTCGCTGATGTTGTACATGAGGCCCACGTTAACGCCCAGGGCGAGGTCGGAGGTGCCTTTGAGGTTGACCGAGGCGGGGGGTATGTTTTTGTCGGTGGGTTCGGCGGGCGGGTTGCCGGGGTTGGGGTTCGAGGGGTCGAGCTGGTGTTTGAGCGCGGCGGCCTGCCAGGCGATGTCGCCAAGCTTGGAGGCCATATCCCAGGTGAGGAGGCCTTTGGTAAGGTCCACGCTTCCCCATGAAATCATGAGGCCGGCGCCGATTGAGAATTTGTCGGAGGGTCGCCATGCCACGGTGGGCTGCACGGTGAACACCTGGAGGCTCACCGACTCGTTGAGAGTGGCTCCGGGCCACGCTTTGCCCCAGTTGATCGACGAGCCGTAGGGGGTGTAGAGGGCGATGCCGGCGTAGATGTCCTCGTAGACGTGGAAGGAAGCGGCGAAGTTGAAGGGAGTCGAGATTTTGTTTGAGGTTTCCCACTGCTCGCCGTCGCGCTTGCAGTAGGCGCTGGCCTTGATGGCGCTCATTCCGGCAGAGATGTCGAGGGTCTTGTCGGTGAAAGCCATTCCGGCGGGGTTGAAAATCTGGCTTTCGGCGTTGAGTTTGAGGGCCACGCCGGTGTGGCCCATGCCGGTCTGGCGGGCGCTGAACGAGTTCACCTGGTAGCCTTCGGCCGAGGCGGCAAGGGTTGCCAAGGCAGCCGCGCAGGCGGCGAATAACTTTTTCATAGTTGAAATTTTGTTAAATTTGCGCCAAAATTACCACTTTTCTCCCAAAAATCCAAATTCCATACGCTTTTTGGCAAAACAAAAAGCGATTCCGCGGCCGGGGCCGGGAATCGCTCGGGTATGTGTGATGTGGGTTTGAGTGTGTTTGCCGAAAGGGTGTTGAGCTCGGTTCGGAAGAGAAATGCGGGGTCGCGCGCCTTTATTTGGTGACGCGGAACCAGTCGATGTCCATCCAGCCGCGGTTGGGGCCTTTGGGCTGCACCGAGAAGAAGCCTACGCGGGCTCCGATCCAGTGGCCTTCGCGGGCGGTGAAGGGCTTGCCGCAGGGGATGAATTTCTTGCCGTCGAGCGAGTAGGAGAACTCGCAAACCTCGCCTTTGCCAACTTTCACGCGGAGCCAGATGTCGAGGTCCTGGGTGGCGCGGCCCCCTTCGCCGTTGACGCGGGTTGGCTTCACCTTGGCAATCTCGGTGGTTACCTCGGGCTTGTCCTTGTCGGCCTTCATGCACACAACTTCGTTGATTACGAACTCGTTGCCGAGCTTCTCGACCGAGAGGCGGGCATAGTCGCGGCCCATGATGATGAGGCCCGACTGCTGGCCGTCGACAGTAGCCGAGACGGTTACCTTGGCGGTGGCGGTGAAGGTTTCGTTGGGGAACTTCTGGGTGAGGATGTTGGGCACCTCGCGGAGGTTGACGAAGTTGTCGCTCAGAGTGTGGCCGTAGAGGCGGAAATAGCCGTCGGGGGTCGCGAAGCCGAAGGGGAGCTGGTAGTTGGCGAACCACTGCCACTGCTTGCCGAGCTCGATGGAGTCGAACTCGTCGCTCTCGACGGGGGTGTGGATGGCGATTTTCTCAGCGGTTTTGGGCTTGGTGTAGGTTTTCACGGGGTCGCCGCAGCCGTCGCCGTCTTCGTCAACGCCGATCACGGGCCAGCCGTCGTTCCACCGCATGGGGTTGAGGTGGCACACGCGGCCAATGATGCCCTTGTCCTGGAAGTGGAGGAACCAGTCCTCGCCCTCGGGGGTGCGCACCCAGCCGCCCTGGTGGGGGCCGTTGATGTCGGTTTTACCCTGGGCCATTACGATTCGCGACTCGTAGGGGCCGAAGGGGTTCTTGGAGCGGAGCACTACCTGCCATCCGGCGCCGACGCTCCCGGCGGGGGCGAAGATATAGTAGTAGCCGTCGTGTTTGTAGAATTTGGGGCCCTCGATGGTGTGGTTGCCCTCTTTGAGGCCGTCGTAGACGAGCACGGGGTCGCCGATGAGGCGGGTGCCGTCGGGCGACATTTCGGTGACGGTGATGGCGGCGTTGAGGCCTGCGCGGCTCTTAGCCCATCCGTTAACGAGGTAGGCCTTGCCGTCCTCGTCCCATAGAGGGCAGGTGTCGATGATGCCCTTTGCGGCCTTCACCAGCACGGGGGCCTCCCACTCGCCGCGGGGGTCCTTGGTTTTCACCATGTAGATGCCGAAATTGGGGTCGCCCCAGTAGATGTAGTATTCGCCGTTGTGATAGCGGATGGCGGGGGCCCAGACACCGTCGCCGTGGCGCGCCTGGTTGTAGTATTCCTCGGGTTCGAGGGTCTTGACGGCATAGTTTACGATTTCCCAGTTCACGAGGTCGCGGCTGTGGAGAATCGGCAGACCGGGCATGTTGCAGAAGCTCGAAGCGGTGAGCCAGTAGTCGCCGTCGACCTGGATGAGGTCGGGATCGGAGTAGTCGGCGTTGATTACGGGGTTCTGGAACTTGCCGTTGCCGAGGTCGGCCACCCACACTTTGCTGACATAGTTCGCGGGGTCGGCTGAGGCGGCCTCCTTAGAAGCCGCAGCTCCCTGCCCGGCGGCAAGCGCGCAGGCAGAGAGCATGACGGATTTAAGATAGATGTTCACTTTGAGGTCGTGTTTTGGGGGATTAGTCGAGCCAGCGGCGGTCACCGGCACCGGTGATGTAGGCGGGCGAAGAGTAGTCCTTGATGGTGTAGTTGCCGTTCACGGGGTCCTCGAAGAGGTCGGTGGCGGCGCCGGGGAGCTGGACGGCCTTGATAGCCGAGCCACCCATCTTGTAGTCGGTGGTGATGTAGTTGTTGTCGTAGGTGGCTTTTGTGCCAGAGCCGACAACCATGAGGCTACTCATGGGCGATGCGACGATGATGTTGCGCACGGTCACTGTCGACTTCTCGGTGGTGGAGATGTCGATGAGGGTGGCGTTGACGCAGAAGTCGTAGAATGTGCAGTTCTCAACGGTGAGGTTGATGGGGTGCGACGAAGAGTTGTGGGCAACGAGGTTGTTCCAGCCAAATGCCGAATCCTGCTGTTTGCCGCCGCGCGAGAATGTGCAGTTGCGGATAGTCAGCGCGTCAATCTGGTCGTAGGCACCGATTTCGCCCTTACCGGCCGAGCCGAAGCCAAATGTGCCGTAGGTGCCGGTCTGCCAGCCGCATTCGTCGAAGAAGCAGCCGTCGAGGGTGAAGTCGATGATGTGCTTCTGGTTGGCGTTCTGATGGCGCCAGAATGCGCGGTTCACATGGAAGAAGTCGCAGTTGATGAACGAGCCGCTCTCCAGGGTGAACGAGTTGCCGCAGTTGAAGAAGTACTGGTTGATGGCCACGTTGTGGATTTCGCAGTTCTCGAAGGAGAACACGCCGATGTACGCGCCGGTGGCGAAGTTCCAGGAGCCGTTGAGCATAATCACGGGCTTGGCGCCGTCGGCGGGGCCTACAACCTTGAAGCCTTTCGTCATGAGGAATGGGGTGATGGTGTAGGTCGAGCCTTCGGGGAGTTCGTAAACAGCGCCGTCGGGCACGTCGGGGTCCTCATTGTTGAGGGTCATGATGCCGCCCAGGTCGTCGGTCACGCCGATTTCGATGGTCTGGGGAGCGGGACCGGTGGTGCGGAACGTGATCTGGTTGTAAGGCTTGTCGTACTTACGGGGCTTCGAGGTGTCGTAGATGTTTACGTTGTAGAGGGTCGAGGGGGTGAGCTCGTCGGTGAGCACGATTTTGCCCTCGGCCATCTGCTCGGGGGTGAGGTAGCCGGTGATTTCAGGGAGCTGGTCGGTCATCGCGGGCTTGATCGAGATGGAGTCGACGGGGTTGAGGGGGTCGACAGTCCAGGTGATTACAGCGCCGTTGTCGGTGATGTCGGAGCGCGAGATGCCCTGCAGGAGCTGGGCGAAGTCGGGACGCATGTCGGTGGTAACGTTGCACTCGGCCCACTGCGAGTTGTGCTCGGTTTTGGCGGCGTTGCAGCGCACGCGGATGTAGAAGCGGGTGCCGTAGGGGAGGTCCTCAACGGTGATGAAGGGGTCGGTGATGTCCCATTCGTCGTAGAGGTTGGCGTAGTATTGGTCGTAGAAGAACTGCACGGTGTAGGATGTCGCGTCGTTCGAGGCATACCAAACGAGGGCCACGTCGTTGTGGTTCTTGATTTGGGGCGAGGTAGCGAAGCGGGGCTGGAAAAGGTCGCCGCGCGAGGTGTAGTCATCCTCCTTGCAGGAATTGAGAGCCAGGGCGGCCACCATCAGTGAGGTGGCGCCCAGGACTTTCGCTGTATTTCGGAATATGTTGAAGTTCATTGCTGTGATTTTCAATTGGTTTTATGAGAGAGTGGAGGTTAACGGTAGCCGTACTGCTGCTGGATCGAGCCGCGGTGGCTGGTAATCAGGCGCGAGGGGTAGGGGCAGATGTACTTGACAGGCTCGTTGCCGGTGATGGCGGCGGCGTTCTCGAAGTTGATGTAGCCGCGGAAGCTCCATTTGATGTCGGCGTGGAGCTCGAGCTCGTCGGTCTCCTTGTTGCGGGTCCACCAGTTGGTGGCGTATTCGGCAACATTGGTCCAACCTTCGGAAACGGGGTGCTCGCCGATGTTTTCGCCCCACTCTTTGAGGCCCTTGAATTCGATGTATTTGCGCACAGGGCTGTCGGAGGGCACGTTGTTGCCCGCAGCGTCGACATAGCGCCAGAAGATGCGGTCGCGGACGTTGCCTTTTTCGCCCATGCCGTTAGCGCGCTTGCCCCAGTCCTCAAATGTTTCGTAGGTTTCTTTGAGCACCTTGCCGTAGAGGTTCCAGCGGGCGAGGTCGTAGCGGCGGATGCCTTCGCCACCGAACTCCCAGGCGCGTTCGTGGAAGATGGCGTCGAAGAATGCCTCCTTGCTGTTGAGGTTGTTGACATAGTCCTCGACCATTTCGGCCTGGTCGGCGGGGTTGAAAGCGCGGCGGCGCACCTCCTTGAGGGCGTTCTTGGCCTCGGCGGTGGGGCCGTTGAGCTCGTTGACAGCCTCAGCATACATCAGGAGCACGTCGGCATAGCGGATGCGGATGGCGTTGATGCCGGTGTTGCCTTCGGAGCTGGAGAGGTAGGTGTTCATTTTCAGCTTGTTCCATTTGCCGACACCCCAGCCGGCCACGCGGCTGCTCGAGCTGCCCATGTCGAGAGCCTGATTGAGCTCCTCGTCATAGCTGATGGGCGAGCAGGTGACATCCATGCGGAGGTCGCGCATGTCGAAGGTGAAGGGGTAGAGGCCGCAATAGGTGGTGCTGTTGGAGCACTTGCCATATTTGTGGGCGGGGTTGTCGGAGTTGAGGCCGATTTTCACGCCTACGCGGTAGCCGAGTGTGCCCGACGACTCTTTGAGCATGGGTACTTCGAAAATCACGTCGCCGTTGTTGAGGACGGTCCAGTTGCATTCTCCTGTCCACATGTCCTCGAAGCTTTCGCGGGTGAGCGAGTGCTTGCCTTCGGTGATAACCTTGCCAAAATACTCGACGGCGGTTTTGTAGTAGTCGAGATAGTCGGCTTCGCGCTTCATCTCGCCGATGCCGGCGCCCGGACGGAGCGACCAGCCACCGCGCCAGAGGGCGAGCTGGCCGATGAGAGCCTGGCAGAATTCGCGCGATACGCGCTCAACGCCTTCCTCGGTCTCGGAGGCGTATTTGAGCATTTTCTCGACCGGTTTGAGGTCGGCGATGAGGTCGGCGAGGATTTCAGAGCGGTCGGTTACCCCTTCGTGGTAGAAGTCCATACCTACCTTTGTGGAGGCTTTGCGGTAAACGACGTCGCCCCAGTTGCGCACCAGGTCGAGGTAGAGCATCGCGCGGATGCACTTGGCCTCGGCATACATGTGCTGCATGTTCGAGGGGCCCGAGGCTGCGACCTCCGACGAGAAGAGGGGCGATTCCGACATGTTCTCGATGAAGTCGTTGCAATAGTTGATGGCCTCGTAGGCGGCGTTCCAGGTGCGTTCGAGCTGGTTCCAGTTCGAGCCCATGTCGAAGCAGTAGGCATCGGTGCCGTCGCTGGAGCCGGTGATGTTGCTCGACGACTTCATTTCAACGTCGGTGTTGGTGTTGAACGAGTAGGGGAGCGCCTGGCCGTAGAGGTTGCCGTTGGTGAGCTTCGAGTAGATGGTGTTCATCATGGCCTTGGTCTCCTTTTCCGAGGAGAAGATTTCCTTGTCGGAGAAGGAGGATTCGGGCTGCACGTCGAGATAGTCGTCGCAGGCTGCGAAGACGAGCGATCCGGCGGCTACAAGTCCAAGTCCGAGATATTTTGTTATGCTGAGTTTCATTTTATGGATCGGTTTAAGGGTTTAGAAAGAGAGCTGAACGCCGAAGGTGTAGGTGCGTGCGCGGGGATACATGTTGTAGTCCACGTTGGGGGTGAGGCCCTCACCGATGTTCACCTCGGGGTCGTAGCCGCTATACTTGGTGATGGTGAAGAGGTTGTAGCCGGTTACATAGAAGCGGCACTTTGTCATGCCCACGCTCTTGAGGATTTTGTTAGGGAGCGAGTAGCCGAGGGTGAGGGTCTGCAGGCGCAGGAACGAGCCGTCCTCCACGCCGTAGGTGCTCACGAAGGCCTTGGTGATGTTGTTGGGGCTCCAGATGGTGGCGTTCTTGTTGTACTTGGCCATAACCTCGGGCTGGTCCCAGAGGTAGTTGCCCCATTCGTCGGTGCGCATCCAGGCTCCGGCGAAGTCGGCCGAGAGGTTGCGATACTGGCTGTTGGAGCTGGGAGTGGTCGACATGGCGATTTTGTTGAGGTTGAGCACGTCGAAACCGCACATGAAGTTGAAGAACGCGTTGAGGTCGAAGCCGCGCCAGGTGGCGTTGATGCCGAAACCGCCGGAGAACTTGGGAGTGGTGTTACCGATGATTTTGCGGTCGTCGGCGGTGATCACATAGCTTTCGGGGTCTTCGGGGTCAACCGGGGTGAGTTTCTTGAACTTGGGCGAGCCCGGGCCGAGGGTGCCGGCGAGGGGGCTCGAGTCAACGAGACCCGGTTTGAGGGTGTAGGTTTTGGCTTCCTTGTTGTAGGTGAAGTCGTCAACGGTGTAGAAGCCGTCGTTAACGTAGCCGTAGATCTGGCCCATGCGCTGGCCCACGCGATACCAGAACACGTCGTCGTTGATGTCGACCTTGCTCACGTTGGCGTAGAACGACTCTTCGCCGTCGGCGAGCTTATCGATTTTGCCCTTGTTGAGGCCGATGTTGAAGTTGGCGCCGAGGGTCCACTCCTTGGTTTCGATGATGTAGGCGTTAAGGTTGAGCTCGAAACCCTTGTTGGAGGTCTGGCCGATGTTGGTCAGCATGGTGGTGAAGCCGGTGTCGCCCGGAATCTGCGATTCGATCAGGAGGTCCTTGGTGGTGTTGAAGTAAACGTCGAAGGTACCGTCGAGTCGGCCGTTAAAGAACGAGAAGTCAAGACCGAGGTTGCGGGTGATGGTGGTTTCCCACTTGGCGTTGGGGTTTACGGGGAACTTGCTGTTGAACTCGTACCAGTAGCTTGCCTGCTCGCCCCAGCCGGCGCTCTGCGAGGTGTCGCCGAGCTTGTAGAGGCGCATATAGAGGTCGGAGTCGATGCGGTCGTTACCGGCGTAACCGATTGACGCGCGGATTTTCAGGTTGGTGAGCCAGGTGTAGTCCTTGAGGAATTTCTCGTTGGAGATACGCCAGGCGAGAGCGCCTGCGGGGAACCAGCCCCAGCGGTTCTTTTTGGCGAACTTGGTGGAGCCGTCGGCACGGAGGGTGAAAGTCGCGAGGTAGCGGTCGTCGAAGCTGTAGTTGATACGGCCGAAGAAGGAGCTCACGCGGTTGGGCGAGCCGTGGGTCGAGCGGTTGTAACGGGGAGTGCCAAGGGCGAAGTTGTCGAATGCCTTTTCAGCGTCGAGGTTCTCGGGGAAGCCGGCGATGCGGAGTTCCTGGCTCACCTCGCCGTTGTGCTTCAACTCCTGGCCGAGCATGAACTGGAAGTCGTGGGTGTCCTTGATGTTGAGGGCGTAGTTCCACACGTTGGTGAGCTGCCACTTGGTGCGGCTCTTTTTCTTCTGGGTGAGGTAGGGACCCCAGTTGCGCGAGTTGCTGTCGGACTCGGCTGAGTTGAACGAGCGGTCGTCCTCATCGAAGTCTTCCCAGGTGAACTCGTTGCGGAGAGTCATACCCTTGATGATGGTCCAGTTGAGGGCGCCACCCATGTTGAGGAGTTTGGAGTAGCGGTTGCGGTAGTAGCGCTCGTTGGTTTCAAGCGGGTCGTAGTGGTACTGGGTGGTCAGTTCTTCGGGGTCGACATAGTCGGGGTTGGAGGGGAGCTCGGTGAAGTCCTGCAAGCCGTAGGTGGGCTGTTCCTGCAGGGCGGTGAGCAGACCGATACCCTCGGTGCCGCGGCCCTGGAGGGTCTTGTTCATGTAGCGGGTGCGAATCTCGAAGCTGAGGAACTTCCAGGGCTTGATGGTGAGGTTGCCGTTGATGTTGTTCTGAATCAGGCCGTTGTCGGGCATAACCGAGGGCTGGTCCTGGTGCATGAACGACACTTTGAACTTGAACTTCTCGTTACCGCCGCTGATGCTGCCGTCGACGGCCCAGGAAACGGGGTGGGTCGAGAAGATGATATCCTGCCAGTCGTAGCCTTCGTAGCCCTGGTAGATGTAGGTTTCGAAGGGTTTGCCGAAGGTGTCGGCGAAGCTCGAGCGGGTCGAGGCGCCTTTGGAGTAGATGCGGTCGTAGTTAGCGCGGACGAAGTCGTAGGGTTTGAGCACGTCGAGCTTGTTGGAGAGCTCCTTGGTCTGGACGTAGGCGTTGACGTTGACCTGCACCTTGCCTTCGCCGGGGCGCTTGGTGGTTACGAGCACAACGCCGTTGGCGCCGCGGGCACCGTAGATGGCGGTCGATGCGGCATCCTTGAGCACCTGGATGTTGTCGACGTCGGTCGCGGGCACGTCGTTGAGCGAGCCTTCGAAGCCGTCGATGAGCACAAGGGGCTGGTTGGACTGGGTGATGGAGCCGCCGCCGCGGATGCGCACGGTGACTTCGGCGTCGGGCGAGCCGTCGGCGGTCGTAACCTGCACGCCGGGCATGCGGCCGATGATGGCCTCGCCGACGTTGGCCACCGGCATGCGCTCGATCACCTTGGCCTCAACCGACGACATTGAGCCGGTGAGGTTGCCGCGTTTCTGCGTGCCGTAGCCGATGACCACCACCTCGTCCATCATGGTGGCGTTGGCCTCCATGAGGATGTCGACGTTGGTCTGCCCCTTGAGGGGCACTTCTTTATTGCCGAAACCCACATAGCGAACGATGAGCACATCTTTCGCGGGGTTCACGTTTTTGAGCGTGAAGTTACCGTCGACGTCGGTCGAGCAGGCGTTCTGGGTGCCTTTGACCACCACGGTGGCTCCGATGAGTGGACCCTCGCTGTCGGAAACCGTACCGGTGACGGTGGTTGTCTGCGCGCAGGCCCAGATTGAAGCGAGCGCCAGACAAATCGTCATTAATATTCTATTCATTGGTATGTTTTGATCTTAAGGTTTAGAGATTCTGTTGTTTGAGGAGCTCATCGTAGGTTGTGGCGGTTTCCTGAGGCTCGTCGATGCCGTAGGCTGCCATGGTGTAGCCTGCGGTGCGGGTGTTGCCCGAGGCGGTAGCCGTGGTGTTGGCGAGCTTGAAGAAGGTGCCCTTGCCGCTTGCCGCAGCCGAGCCGGAAACGATGTTGCCGCTGACGGTGAGGGTCGACGAGGAGGCCTCTTTGAGGTCTATATTAAAATAGGTGTAGTTCGAGCCGCGGGGGTCGATGAAGACGTTGTTGGTGATTTTGATGTTGACAGCGCCGTCGAGCTTGGTCATATTGCAGAGCACCAGGCCGTCGCGGGTCGAGAAGTTGTTGCCGTGGATGAGGCAGCCGTCGATTTCCCAGTTGCTGATTGTGGAGAGGCGCTGGGTTTGCGGGCGGAAGAGGCTGCTCGAGGTGTTGGCCTTGTAGTTGGTGATGCGGCAGTTCTTCATGCGCATGGTCCCTACGGCCTGTTGGTGGTCGGCGTTGGAGGTCTGATACCAGATGTTGCCGGTGTTCCAGCTGTCGAAGTCGCAGTTGAGCAGTTCGATGGTGTTGATGTTGAACTGGGTGTTGCGGGGGTTGAACAGGCGTGCCTGCGGCAGGAAGTTGATGTTCTCGAAGGTGATGTGGTCGTAGTTGCCGGTGAGGCCGATCATCGCGTTGGTGCCGAACGAGAGGGTGGCGTAGCTCTGGCCGAATCCGGGGTTCTGGCCCAGGATGTGAACCGACTTGGTCCAGTTCTCGACGGTTGCCTGCTTGACGTTGTATGTAGTGTTGGCTTTGAGGAACACCTTAACCTCGTCGATTGAGGCGTCGGCCATCTGCTCGGCAATCACGGCGTTGATGTCGCCGGTGTTGGGGTCGACGTAGGTGTAGCCTTCGGGCACCTCAACCTTAACAGAGGGGTAGATTTCGGCTTCGGTCCAGCGCTGCGAGCCAACCTGGAGGTTGTAGGTGATCATTACTTTCTCGTCGGCGTTGTTGAGGTAGAAGCCCTTTACAATGGTGTCGTTGGGGAGGACGGTGATAGGTTCGTCGAACGGTTTCGAGCGCACGACGTTATCGTCGTCGTCGAGATAATCGATGCGCACGTTCACGGTGTGCTTATCCGAGCCGAGGAGCACGGCGTCCTGAGTGTAGCCCACGCCGCCGCCGTTGGTGGCCTTTGTCACTTCGAGATCGTAGGGGTCACCGGCAATGACGCTTGCCGAGCTGACTTTCCAGCCTGTAATCGGGGTTGTGATGACGGCTTTGATTTTGGTGTAGCTCTTGTCGGCCTTTTCGTCGAGGGCTTTGAGGCGTAGCAAACCTGTGCGGGTCTTGATGGCGATGCGCAGGTTGTCGCCGGCGCTGTAGCTCACGGGGTCGGAAATCGCGAGGGGCATCTTCATCTCCTTGTCCTGGTCGAAGACGATGTCGCCGAGGGCTGCGGGGAGCTTGGTGAGCATGGTGTCGACCTGCTGGGTGGCGAAAATCTTGTATGTGCCGTCCTCGAGGGCGAAGCGGTGAGTCGAGCCGTAGTTTCCGAAGTAGGCTCCGTTATCGTGGTAGATGAACAGGATGCGCTGGTTAGCGTGGCCGTCGTCCTGGCCGTAGTGCACGTTGTAGGGCTTGCCGTCGAGGGTCAGCTCGATGTCGCGAGTGACGGAAGTCTTGTAGACCTCGTCGTCCTTACAAGCCACAAGGCTTGCGGCGGCCATGAGGGCGAGCATCCCGTATTTGAACTGCTTATTCATTGGTTTAGGTAGTAGTTTTTAAGGTTTAGAAGGGGGTGACTTCGACGGCGATTTTCATGCGAGCGCCGGCAGGGATGAGAGAGGCCGTGTGCCAGGGGGTCTGCACGAAGTCCTCCTGGGTAACGGGGACAATCATTTTGTAGTGCTTGGCAGCCTCGTATTTTGTCGAGGTTTCGAGAGGGGATGACGAGGTGTTAACCTTGTCGGCACCCTTGAAGTAGTCGATTACGACGGTCGAGGCGTCGGCGAGAGTCGTGGTGGGGAATGTTGTGAATCCTCCCTTGAATTCGGAGCCGGCAGTCACGGAGAGAGTGAGCGAGGCGTCGTTGACAACGCCGCCGCTGATTTTGTAGGAGGTGGCGACGTGGTCGACTGTGATGTCGAGGCGGTCGAAGTCGCCGGCGGCGGCGAGATCGGCGGGAGCCTCGGCGGTTTCGAAGTCAACAGCCGCAATTGTGCGGCGCAGGGCCACGTCGAGAGTCGAGAACGACTTGTCTGACGAGAAACGGGTGGGGGCCGAAACCCATACGTCCTGTTTTGCCAGGGGGTCGATGTTTATGGTCACGGTTTCGTAGCTCTCGGTGTCGGAGAAGCTGTCGGCGTTGGCCACGGCGAAAGTCTGGTATGTTTCACCCAGGGGGAACTCCAGCTCGAAGCGGCCGCCTTCAACGGCGTCGCACTCTTTCTGCTCGATGAGGGTGTACTCGCGGCGGTTGACGTGGTAGATAAACACGGTGAACTTGGAGATGCCCGCGGCCTGCAGGTCCTCGGCGGTAGCTCTTGAGAGCTGCATCTCAACCTTCTGCTTCGCGTCGCTGTCGGTGGGGCAGGTTGTCGGAGCCGCGGGCTCGTCGACGCTCTGCGAGCACCCTGCGAGGGCCACAACGGCCAGCGGGAGCAGCGTTTTGTAGAGGTTTTTGATCATGATATAGGTAGGTTTTAGATTGATTTTCATGGCTTGCGGCGCCTGGTCGGGGAGCCGGTTGCTTGGTTGATTGTTTTTTAATTGTTAGGCCCTTTCGGGAGTTTGAATCATGAGGTTTTCGCTCGTCGTTTGGGTCGACGGGTTCTTTACGGGTGCAAATTTGCTAAAAAAATACCAAGTAAGTGGAGTAAAATTTGCCAAATTTCGGGGTGATAACAATTTTTCACGCTTTTAACGCATGCCATTTTGATTATCCGCCAATGTTTGCTAAATTTGCACTGCACACGGTTAACGCTTTTAAATCACGCCATGAAACTATTTCTGCGCCACGCCATATTCATCCTCCTGGCCCTGACGGGCATCGCCGGCCGCGCCTGGGGGCAGCCTTTCTGCCAGACGCGCTCGTTCAACGTCAGCGACGGGTTGCCCTCCAACAGCATTTCGAGGGTGGCTCAGGGCCCCGACGGCCTCATCTGGGTGGCCACCTGGAACGGGCTGAGCTCCTTCGACGGCTACGGCTTCTCGTCGTTCCGCTCGGGCGACCGCCACGGCCTGCTCACCTCGAGCCGCATCGTGAGCATCTCCCCCGACGACCAGGGGAAGGTGTGGCTCATCAACTACGACCGCAAACCCTATATATTCAACCCCGCCGAAAGCCGTTTTGAGCCCCTCGACGAGACCCTGGCGCTGAAAACCGGGCGCCCGGCCAAGGTGCAGGAACTCTACCCCGCGGGCGAATACATCTGGCTCGTAACCGACGGGGCTACCCCCTCGATGCGCGTCGGCACGGAGCTCCCGGTCGACACGGCCTCGGTCGAGGTGTTCGGCCGCGACAAGCTCCGCGGGGGCGCCTCGCGGGTTAACAAGGTGATGGTCGACTCGCTGGGCAACGAGTGGGTATTCACCGATGCCGGCGTGCAGCTCTACGGCACCCCGGTGGCGTGCCAGGGCAACTTCCTCGACCCGGTGACTACAGCCGGAGCCACCTACCTCGCCACCACCGACGGACGCCTCTACTCCTTTCGCAAGGGCGCGACGGCCCTCTCGCCCGTGGCGGCTCCGGGAGGCTTCTCCCTGTCGCATGCCGGGGCGCTCAAAGCGCTCGACGACAATAATTTGATTGTCGCCGTGCCGGGCGGCCTGGCCGTCTACAACATTCCCAACCGCTCGTGGCGGCTCGTGGCGGTAGGCTCGGCCTCCGACCAGGTGGCCGACGTGTATGTCGACTCGCGCCACCGCGTGTGGGCCTTCACCCAGGGCGCCCGCGTGTGGCTCACCGACCCCGCCGTCACCCAGGCCAAGGCCGTCGAGTCCGGAGCCGACACCCCCAACGCCCCGCGCAGCTCGGTGCCCATCTGGGTAGAGGACCGTTTCGGCACCGTGTGGCTCGCCCCCAAAGGGGGCCTCTTCGGCTTCTACGACGAGGAAACCGGGCGCGTCAACCACCGCGAATTCATGCTCTCGCACCTTAAATACACGTCGATTCCCCAAATCGACCGCTTCTTTGTCGACCGGCAGAACAACCTGTGGATCTGCACCACCCACGACCTCACGCTGGTGAATTTCAACCACCACATCGTGAAAACCTCGCCGCTGGTGCTCAACGACGAGGTGCGCTCGCTGCTCCCCATCGAGGGGGGCGCGTTCCTGGCCGGGTCGCGCAGCGGCGTGCTGGGCCGCTTTAACGCCGACGGGGAGCCCGAGAGCTACATCGCCAAAACCGAGAACCCCGACGGCACCGGGAAACTGGCGCGCTCGGCCACCCCGGTGAAGTTCTCGACCCATCTCTACGCCATGTTCGAGGATGCCGACAAGGATGTGTGGATCGGCACCAAGGGCGACGGCCTCTACCTGCTGCACCCCGACGGCACTTTCGAGCACTACCGCCACGACCCCGCCGACCCCTATTCGATACCCACCGACTCGGTCTACGACATAGCCCAGGACGACAAGGGGAACATCTGGATCGGCACCTTCGGCGGAGGCCTGCTCAAGGCCGAGAAGCGCCCCGGCGGCAAAGCCGTCTTCCTCCACGCCGGCAACCAGCTCAAAAACTACCCTGCGGCGAAGTTTCCCCGCGTGCGCCGCATCACCCACGACGGCAAGGGCACGGTGCTCCTCTCGACCTCCAACGGCCTGATTACCTTCTCGAACAACTTCAAGTCGCCCCGCGACATCGAGTTCTTCCCCAGCGTGCATGTGCCCGGCGACCCCGCGTCGCTCAGCACCGCCGACGTGCTGCAGACCCTCGTGGCCTCCAACGGCGACATCTATGTGGCCACTATGGCCGGCGAGCTCCAGACAATCGACTCCGACAACCTCCTGCAGCCGCAGCTCAAGTTCAAGCGCTCGGCGGGGGGGAGCGACAAGCTCTCGATGCTGCGCAACTCGTCGGTGGGGGGCAACATCCTCTCCATGATCGAGGACACCAGCCGCAACATCTACATAGTGCGCGAAACGAGCATCCTCGTTTACTCGCCCGCGACCGGCACCATCTCGCTCTATGGACGCAACGACATCGGCGGGTCGATCGACTTCACCGAGGCCGCCCCGAAATTCTCGCCCGCGACCGGCAGGCTCGTGTTCGGCGCGATGGGGGGCGTGGTGCTCCTCAACCCCGAGGAGATTGTAAAGAGCAGCTATGTGCCTCAGATAGTGTTCACCGGCATCCAGTTCCAGGGCGAGCCCGAGAAGCGCCAGATGGTCAACCCCCGCGTGATCGAGGTGCAGGGGGGCAAGCGCAACTTCGCCATCAGCTTCGCGGCACTCGACTATAGCGACAACGCCAACATCCAGTATGCCTACCGCCTCGCCGACGACCCCGACTGGACCTATATCGGCACCGCCCACATCGCCCACTTCAACCACCTCGACCCCGGCAAGCACACCCTGCTGGTGAAGAGCACCGACGGCAACGGTGTGTGGCTCGACAACCAGCGCGAAATCACCATCGTGGTTCACCCCGACTTCTGGGAGTCAAACTGGGCCAAGCTGATTTATTTCGTCGGCTTCCTGCTCATAGCGTGGCTCATAGCCTACCTCTTCACGCTCAACCGAAAGAGCTACATGGCCAACCAGTTGCGCAAAAAGGAGAAACAGTTCTTCATGAACGCCTCCCACCAGCTGCGCACCCCGCTGACGCTCATCGGCAGCCCCGTGGCCGAGGTGCTTGAAACCGAACCGCTCTCCGACCGCGCCCGCGGCTACCTGGAGAAGGTTCACCGCAACGCCCGCGAGATGCTCGACATGGTGAACGGCATTCTCACCAACGCCTCCGACCATAATTATATAACCGACAACTCGATTCCCGAGGTGGCAGCCCCCACGGGCGTGCATCCGGCCCCGGCAGCCCCCTCCGAACCAGCCGCGGTAGCGCCCGCGCCCCCTGCCGAGCTCCAGCCGGCTGAGCCAGCGGCCCCCGCCGGCAGCAAGGTGAAGATTCTCGTGGTGGAGGACAACGACGACCTGCGCTCCTTCCTCTGCGACATCCTCTCGGTGCAGTACGACGTGATTGCCGCCCCCAACGGCGCCGCCGGGCTCGAAAAAGCCGAGAAAGAGCAGCCCGACTTCATCGTCACCGACGTGACCATGCCCGAGATGGACGGCCTGACGATGGTCAAGAAAATCAAGCAGAACAAGAAGCTGAGCCACATACCCATCATCGTGCTCTCGGCCCGCGCCTCGGTCGAGGACCGCGTCAGGGGGCTCAACGAGGGGGTCGACGACTATATCACCAAGCCCTTCAGCGCCACCTACCTGCGCCAGCGCATCTCATCGATCCGCGCCCAGCGCAAGATTCTGCAGCAGAACTTCTTCGAGCAGATCGGCCAGAACTTCAGCTCCGTGGGCCCGGGGCAGATTCCGCCCGAGCCGACAGCCGACGCGGCTCCCGAAACCACCCTGGAGGCCGAAGGCGCGCCGCAGCCCGCTCCCGCCCCCGACGAGCCCCAGCAGCCCCGCGAATGGAGGCTCGAATCGCCGCAAATCACCGACTCCGACCAGGAGATGATGAAGAAGCTCCTCAACTTCATGGAGGAGCACATCGCCGACGAGGACCTCAAAATCGAGGAGCTTGCCGAGGCGGTGCACATGGGGCGCACCGTGTTCTACGGCAAAATAAAGGCGCTCGTGGGCATGTCGCCCTCCGACTTCCTACGCCGGCTGCGCATGCAGCGCGCCGAGGAGCTCATAGCCCGAAGCAAGATGAACTTCTCGCAGATTGCCTTCCGCATCGGGTTCTCCGACCCGAAATACTTCACCAAGTGCTTCAAGAAGGAAACCGGCATGACCCCCTCGGAGTACAGGCAGCAGGCCCAGCGGCAACAGCTCGACAACGAATAACCAACGATTGAAAACAACTCGACATCCACCCCGGAGCAAGCCTCCGGGGTGGTGTTTTTTGGCGCAAAAAGGGTGAATTTCTCGCGCCCCGCATTATAGTGGTGTTTTTTGTGGGCTAATTAGTGCGCGTGTATTGCGGGTTTTCTGTAATTTTACGATAAAATAGAACTTAACCTAAACAAACACAAACCATGAAGCAATTCAACGACGCGAATTTCCTGCTGCAGACCCCTGCCGCCGAGCGTCTCTACCACGACTACGCCGAAGGGCTCCCCATCATCGACTACCACTGCCACCTGATTCCTGAATACGTCGCTTCTGACCACAAGTTCGAGAACCTCTCGAAAATCTGGCTCGAGGGCGACCACTACAAGTGGCGCGCCATGCGCACCAACGGTGTCGACGAGCGTTTCTGCACCGGAAAGGACACCACCGACTGGGAAAAGTTTGAGAAGTGGGCCGAAACCGTGCCCTACACCATGCGCAACCCCCTCTACCACTGGACCCACCTCGAGCTCAAAACCGCTTTCGGCGTCGACAAGCTCCTCAACCCCTCGACAGCCCGCGAAATCTACGACCACTGCACCGCCATGCTCCAGACCCCCGAGCGCACCGCCCGCGGCCTCATGAAGCACTACAACGTTGAGGTTGTCTGCACCACCGACGACCCCGTTGACTCGCTCGAACACCACCTCAAGGTGAAGGAGGACGGCTTCCAGGTGAAGATGCTCCCCACCTGGCGCCCCGACAAGGCCATGGCCGTGGAGGTCCCCGCCGACTTCAAAGCCTACGTTGACCGCCTCGCCGAAGTTTCGGGCGTGAAAATCAGCAAGTTCCCCGACCTCATCGCCGCCCTTCAGAAGCGCCACGACTTCTTCGCCGAAGTTGGCTGCCGCCTGAGCGACCACGGCATCGAGGAGTTCTATGCCGAGGACTACACCCCCGCCGAAATCGAAGCCATCTTCGACAAGGTTTACGGCGGCCAGGAACTCACCGCCGAGGAAATCGCCAAGTTCAAAACCGCGATGATGGTGGAATTCGCCATCATGGACCACGATGCCGGCTGGACGCAGCAGTTCCACTACGGCGCCATCCGCAACAACAACTCGCGCATGATGAAGCAGCTCGGCCCCGACACCGGCTTCGACTCGATCGGCGACTTCACCGTGGCCAAGAAGATGTCGAAGTTCCTCGACATGCTCGCTTCGCGCGACAAACTCGGCAAAACCATCATCTACAACCTCAACCCCCGCGACAACGAGCTGGTTGCCACCATGCTGGGTAACTTCCAGGATGGCCGCTACGGCGCCGGCAAAATCCAGTTCGGCTCGGGCTGGTGGTTCCTCGACCAGAAAGACGGCATGGAAAAGCAGATGACCGCCCTCTCGAACCTTGGCCTGCTGAGCCGCTTCGTGGGCATGCTCACCGACTCGCGCTCGTTCCTGAGCTATCCCCGCCACGAATATTTCCGCCGCACGCTCTGCAACCTCCTGGGCAACGACATCGAGCAGGGTCTGCTCCCCGCTTCCGAAATCGACTTCATCGGCAAGGAAATCGTTTCGAAGGTATGCTACGGCAACGCTAAGGAATATTTCAAGTTCTAAGGCTCACTGACAATTATCTAACCGACAATCCTATACCAATCTACTACCTATGGCTACTTCAACTGCGGCGCGGCTTGAACAGAACCAGCGGATGACCAACTTCCGCTGGACAATCTGCGCGCTATTGTTCCTCGCGACGACGGTCAACTATATGGACCGTCAAGTGCTTTCGTTGACGTGGAAGGAGTTCATCGCTCCCGAATTCCACTGGACCGACGCCAACTACGGCCTCATCACCGCCGTGTTCTCGATTGTCTACGCTGTCGCCAACCTCTTCGCCGGCCGCTTCATCGACTGGATGGGCACCAAGAAGGGCTATCTCTGGGCCATCGGCGTGTGGTCGGGCGGCGCCTGCCTCCACGCTGCCTGCGGCGTGGCCACCGAGGGCTACCTCGGCCTCCACGATGCCGCCGGCCTCGTAAAGGCCACCGGCGACATCGCCGTGACCATCGCGACCGTCTCGGTTTACTTCTTCCTTGTGGCCCGCACGATTCTGGCACTCGGCGAGGCCGGCAACTTCCCCGCCGCCATCAAGGTGACCGCCGAGTACTTCCCCAAGCGCGACCGCGCCTACGCCACCTCTATCTTCAACGCCGGCTCGGCTGTCGGCGCCCTCATCGCCCCGTTCTCCATCGGCCCGCTCGCCAAGTATTTCCAGAGCATCGGCTGGGGCAACGGCT